>QHBR01000425.1:950-3439 GCA_003244015.1 Hyphomicrobiales bacterium
AGATTGGCGGCGGCGGCGCGCATGCGCTTTTCGAGATCGGCGATCGTCGCCTTGAAATTATGTCCGGCGAGAATTTCCGGCGCGCTAAGTCCGGCATCGGCGGTGACATGGTCCTGCTCATAGACCGAGCCCAAAATGTCCGCGATCCCGCGTTGGATCGAGGCCGGCGTAATCCCGTGCGCGACGTTATAGGCCTGTTGTTTCTCGCGTCTGCGATTGGTCTCGGCCATCGCCCGCGCGATCGATCCCGTCTCGCGATCGGCATAGAGGATCACCCTGCCATCGATATTCCGGGCCGCGCGGCCAATCGTCTGAACAAGCGACGTTTCGCTGCGCAAAAACCCTTCCTTGTCGGCATCGAGGATGGCGACCAAGGCGCATTCAGGAATATCGAGCCCCTCGCGCAAAAGATTGATCCCGACCAGCACGTCGAAAGCGCCGAGCCGCAAGTCGCGGATAATTTCGATTCGCTCGATGGTGTCGATGTCGGAGTGCATGTAGCGCACCCGCACGCCATGCTCGTGCAGATATTCGGTCAAATCCTCCGCCATGCGCTTGGTGAGCACGGTGACGAGGGCGCGGTAGCCTTTTGCCGCCACCTCCCGCACCTCGCCAAGAAGGTCGTCCACTTGAGCCCGCGCGGGACGGATCTCCACCGGCGGATCGATAAGCCCGGTGGGGCGGATGACCTGCTCGACGAAAACGCCTCCCGTGCGCTCCATTTCCCAGGGGCCTGGGGTCGCCGAGACATGGATCGACTGCGGCCGCATCGCATCCCATTCCTCGAACCGCAAAGGCCTGTTGTCGAGGCAGGACGGCAGCCGGAACCCGTATTCGGCGAGCGTCGCCCTGCGCCGGAAGTCGCCGCGATACATGCCGCCAATCTGCGGGATCGTGACATGCGATTCGTCGGTAAAGACAAGCGCATTGTCGGACAGATATTCGAAGAGGGTTGGCGGCGGCTCGCCGGGAAGCCGGCCGGTCAAATAGCGCGAATAATTCTCGATGCCGGCGCAGGAGCCGGTCGCCTCCAGCATCTCGAGATCGAACATGGTCCGCTGTTCGAGCCTCTGCGCTTCGAGCAGGCGGCCCGCGGCGTTAAGCTCGGCGAGACGCTGCTTTAGTTCCACCTTGATGCCCTTGATCGATTGGAGAAGGGTCGGGCGCGGCGTGACATAATGCGAATTGGCATAGACTTTTACGAATTCGAGTGCTTGCGTCTTCTTGCCCGTCAGGGGATCGAATTCGGCTATGGTTTCGATCGAATCGCCAAAGAAGCCGATGCGCCAGGCGCGGTCTTCGTAGTGGGCCGGAAAAAGCTCGATCGTATCGCCGCGCACCCGAAAGGTGCCGCGCGAAAAATCGCCGCCCGAGCGCTTGTATTGCAGCGCCACCAAATCGGCGATGAGCTGGCGCTGGTCGATTTTTTCGCCGAACCTCACGGTGAAAGTCATCGCCGTATAGGTCTCGACCGAGCCTATGCCATAGATGCAGGAGACGGACGCGACAATAATCACGTCGTCGCGTTCGAGCAGCGCCCGCGTGGCCGCATGACGCATCCGATCGATCTGCTCGTTGATCGAGCTTTCTTTCTCGATATAGGTGTCGGTGCGCGGCACATAAGCTTCGGGCTGGTAATAATCGTAGTATGAGACAAAATATTCGACCGCGTTGTCTGGAAAAAAGCTCTTGAACTCGCCGTAAAGCTGTGCGGCGAGCGTCTTGTTGGGCGCCAGAACGAGCGCTGGACGATTGGTCCGCGCGATCACTTGCGCCATGGTGAAGGTTTTGCCGGAGCCGGTGACGCCGAGAAGCACCTGGTCGCGCTCTTGGCACTCGATGCCTTTGACGAGTTCATCGATCGCGCCAGGCTGATCGCCTTCGGGCTCGAATTCCGAGACAACGCGAAATCGCAGGCCCCCTTCCGACTTATCGGGGCGCGGCGGCCGGTGCGGCATCCAGGGGTTTTTTTCCCTGATATTGGGATCGCCGCGCTCGAGCAGTTCCTTCAGCGATTCCACGGTCGCTGCGACGCCGTTCATCCCGGGAGGGTGGTGCAAAGGCGTGGAGCGCGCTGGGACGTACTCAGCTTGCGGCGCTTCGGAAACGCCAGGCTGGCGCTCATTCAGCACTGGATTGAGCAGAGCGGCGAGATGTTCGCTAAGCGGCGTGACCTCGGGCCGCGCGGCCTTGGCGCGGGGGGATCTCATTCCACTGGCGGATTTCGGAGCTTTGACCATGCCGCCAATATGGGCCGAATCGGGTGCAGATCAAAGGCTTTGCGATTCTGGATTGCCGCGCACAATGAAGCCGCCGATAGCTTCGGGGTGCATAAATGCAAATCTGGTCCTGCAACTCTCACGGCTCTTATAGATCAATAATTTACAATATTGTATTGCAGATTATAGCCTATTTATGCAATTGCTTGCTGTGAATTGCAGGTTATGGCCATGAACCCAGACGATTTAAAAAACGTATGGCCCGCCCCG
>QHBR01000046.1 GCA_003244015.1 Hyphomicrobiales bacterium
GAATATTTTTCGAGGTGCCCCAAACGAAAAATTTGGCGCATCAATGCTGGTGCGAATATCGTCTAATAAAGCACTTACCGTCCGGTACTGATAGTAAGATACTGTCCACTCCCTTCCTTTATTTTTATCAAAGGGCCTCGAATCAATAGTTAGGAAGCTATTCTCTCTGACGTGTTTAACAATGTTATACTCAACAGTATTTAATTTTTCAGGAGAAAGTTCATTGCGTAACTCAACCACCAAAGCATTATGAATGGCGCCTTCAGACATTTTAAATGTTTCGTCTTTGTCGAGTGGTCGAGCGACAAACTCAAGGCCAAAAATTTTGATGGCGTCGCCACGTTTAATCCTCTCGTTAAGGGCAATAAAGGCAGACGAGAGCGGAGGCCTGTAAAAAAGAATTAGCCCGACTATAAAAGCGGGCCATAAAAGGCTTTGCAACAGTGGAATCCAGGCGTCCATTTTTCCCCCTGCCGCAGCGCCAATTGATGCGTTCCCCGTTCGACACGATACTGCCAAATCTGAAGCACAGCAACGAGAAACGGCAACGTGCTGGGAATATTTACACTTCGGCCTGCCCGTGAAGTGATAAAAGCCATTAGGACAAATTTAACATTAAACGAGCAACGCCGCAGGAAAAACTTAGATATAAAAATATTTATGGCAATATATTTATGGCAATATATATGTGAACTATGCTATAATTTTCAGCAGTAGAGTTAACGATTGAAAGTGGAGGATGGCTAAATGACAAGCTCGAATTTTTATTCTGCGGCTAAAGCGCAGGCCAAACCTCAACTCTTGAGAGTAAGTTATTGGAAGCATTATATAGGGTCTTTTCAAGAACCAAGCGGGGCACGCTATTACTTGGCGATGGTTTTTTTATCCTCGGCCTGCCGGTTGAAGGCGCGGCGCAGTTGCTCCTTGCGCTGCTGCTCGCGGCCCTGTTCCGCCTTGCGGTCGGCGGCAGGAAAACACGTCCCTCGCAAACCATTGTTCTCGCGTGTATTTCAGGAACAGGAAGACGCCGCGCCCGGTCGAAATTCCGGTGCGCCATGATCACTCGCGGCAACCGGCGATGCGACGCCTTAATTTTCCGCGCGCGTCATTTGACCAGCATGACCTTCGCGTCGCCTTGTCTGCTCAACAAATTGAGGGTCACATCCCGCCCGTGCCGATGGAGTCTGAGATCCAGGCGCGACTTGCCGAGACTCAACTGGTTCAAGGTCACATAATCCAAAAAGGCGGGCATGACAGGATCGCGGAACGATACCGAATTGGCATCATGACGTAGCTCCATGCCGAGACAGGCCCCGAGAAAGGCAAAAGGCGCTGCCGACGCCCAGGCTTGCGGCGCGCATGCAACGGGATAGGCCGTCGGCCCGCGGTGCGGTTTGCGGATAAAGCCGCAGAACAACTCCGGCAGGCGGCGCAACTCCTGGTACGCCGCCGCCTCGCACATCGCGGAGAAGACCTTGGCCGCGTGCCAGGGGAAGCCATAACGGGCAAGACCAAGCGCAATCAACGCATTGTCGTGCGGCCAGACCGAGCCGTTGTGATAGGAAATCGGATTGAATCGCGCCTCGCCGCTCGCGACCGTTCTGATCCCCCATCCGCTGAACGAATCCCGGCCAAGCAATGTCTCGGCGACGCCTGCCGCCCGTTCCGGCGCGGCGATCCCGGTGAACAGCGCATGGCCCGCATTCGATGTCCGGACCCGGCAGGGATGCTTGTCTCCATCGAGCGCCAAGGCATAGGTGCCAAGATCCTCGCACCAAAAAGCCGCCGCGAATTTCTGTTGCAGCGATTGCGCCGCGCCGCGCAACCCGGTTTCGAAATCATACTCACCCATGTGACGGGCGAATTTCGCGGCATGCGTCTTGGCCGCGAACACATAGCCCTGCACTTCGCAAAGCGCGATCGGCCCTTCGGCCAATGCGCCATCCGCGTGAAAGATCGAATCATATGAATCCTTCCAGCCTTGATTGACAAGGCCCGATGCGTTTTGCCGCGCATATTCGACAAAGCCGTCTCCGTCCGCGTCGCCGAACGTGTCGATCCATTGCAGAGCCGCCTTGATATTCGGCCAGATCGCGGCGATCGTTTCGATATCCCCGGTCCGGTCGAAATACATGCCGGCCAGCATGACATAGAGCGGCGTGGCATCGACGGTGCCGTAATAGAGCCCGAACGGCACTTCGCCCAGTCGCGCCATTTCCCCGTTCCGGGTTTCATGCAGGATCTTGCCTGGCTGCGCGTCGGCGAAGGGATCGAAGGTTTTCGCTTGGGTCGCGGCGAGAAAATGCAGAACACCCTTGGCGACGGAGGGGTCCAGCCACAGGAGCAGCATGGCCGTGATGATTCCATCGCGTCCGAAAGCCGTGCTGTACCATGGAATGCCCGCGTAGGGATAAAGCCCATGACTCGTCCGCGTCATCAGCATGTAGAGGTCGGCGGTGGCCTGCCGGCAGACTTCATTGAAAAGTTCGTTCGAGCTTTCGATCGTCGCGATGCCGGTCGCCTTGCCCCGGATCGCGCGCCGCCTCGCCCGGAAAGCACGTCCAAAGAGATTGATCCGTGGCTCGTTCCTGTCCGCGCAAAGAACCGAGACGAAGAGTGACCTCCGGGCATTGGGCGCAAGCTCGAATTCAAACGTCGCGCGATTTGTCTCAAGACGAGAGGGCGGCGGCCAGAAGCGCAATTCCGTCTTGCGTTTTACATTGTCGAGCCCCTCGTAATGAAACCCGGCGCCGTCCTCGGTGACCAACGACGTGGACGTGCCGCGCCGTTCGCGTGAGGTTCCGCGAATTTCGAACAGATCGCGAAAATCGGCGCCAAACCCAATGTCGACGCGAAAATGTCTGGTGCTGTCGGCGTAATTGCGAAAACCGATCCTCTCATAGCAGATAGCCTGCGAAAGGAATTTGGTGCGCTCGATCGCAATCGTGCCGCGCGGCAGCGAAATGACGCCGTCTATATGGACATCGGGATTGGCAAGATTAACCGAGAGAGCGGCATTGTCGTCCTGAACCACCGAACTCAACAACAACGGCCGCTTGCCCTCCAACCGGAGCTCGTACCAAGACAAAAAGCGGGTGTCGTTGAAATAGAGCCCTTCGGGTCCGGTGCCGATGACGCCAATGTCGCCATAATTATCGAAGACCGCGAAAGCATCGCCAGCTTTCAAGCTCCGCAGCGCCCGCTGGACGAGAGACCCCTCGATTTCGATATAGTGCTGGGGCAGCTCTATTATCGCGTCCGCGATATTTTCTATGCCGCGCGCCGCCGCATGAGGGTCATCACCGATGTCCGTTCTCCGCGCAATGCGTTGTGCCGCTATTCAGCCCGTAGCAGGCAGCCCGCCTTGCGAGCGCCTGGCGTACGCCGGTTCTGGATATGCCGTCTGGGGTTTATCGCATTAGCCCGTAGCCCGCCGGGCTCAAGGCCGGGCCCGGCCATGCCACCGCCACCGGTTCCCAAGCCGCTGGCAAGAGTTGGGGCGCGGCGGGTGGCGCCGTGGGAAACTTCACAATATTCGTATTCGCCGAAGCGCGCGTCAAAAGCAAACGATAGGCCGCGATATGGGCGCCTGCCATCTTCTCTGCGGTGAAACGCCGTTCGAACTCGGCGCGAACCTTGCGCCGGTCCATGTAAGCGGCCTGTTGCACCGCCGCCACCGCCGCCTCGATCGAATTGACCATCCTGCCGCTGACGCCCTCGGTAACGACTTCCGGCACGGATCCGTTTGGCCAGGCAATCACCGGCGTTCCAGCCGACATCGCTTCAATCATGACGAGTCCGAACGGCTCGGGCCAGTCGATCGGAAACAACAACGCGCGCGCCTTGCCGAGAAATTCGCATTTTTGGGTTTCGTTGATTTCGCCTATGAATTCGATGAGGGGATGGTCGAGAAGTGGCTCGATCTCGGTCTCGAAATACTCAAGGTCGACGGCGTCCACCTTTGCCGCCAGCTTCAAGGGGATACCGGCTCGCTTGGCGATTTCTATCGCGCGGTCCGGACGTTTTTCAGGTGAAATGCGTCCGAGAAAAGCCAAATAGCTCCCGCCTTCCGGGTTGAACGGACAAACCCGCGAAACCAGTCCATGCGGGATGGTGGCGAGCCAATTGGCATCCCCCGGCATTGGGCGGCGCTGCGCGTTCGAAATCGAAACGAGCGGCATCTCCGGAAAGGCGTTATAGAGCGGCAGGATATCCCGCGAATCGAGCCGTCCGTGTAATGTCACTAGACATTTATGGGCAAGTTCATGAAAAAGCGCTTGCGGCAGCAGATCGATATGAAAATGAATGATGTCGAAATCATCGGCGCGGCGGCGGACCTCGCGCAACATGGCTAGCGTACTGCCGAGATGGTCGCGGATTCCCGCAAGCCGCAGACTTTGCGGGGCGCACACGACAAGCTCGGCCGCAGTCTCCGACTCGGCGCTCGCGAATAAAGTAACCCGGTGCCCTTGTCTAACCAGCTCCTCCGCCAGCCAGGACACAACCCGTTCCGTTCCGCCATAGAACTTGGGCGGCACGGCTTCCGCCAGCGGCGCGACGAGGGCGATACGCATTGAAACTCCTTCGTTGATTAACGATCAAGGTTTTCCGGCCTCTCTTACGTATGGATGGATAATGTGTTGGACGGGCGAAAGTTCCGGAAGAACTGCCTTTGTCCGCGAGCCCTAATATTTATTCGTGCCAATGCCGTCATTATTCCTTGCCCATTGTTGAAGACGCAGGACTATGGCAAAGCCAACATGCAAAGCGCTTTCGGCTTCGAAGCCACTCTTATGGTTCCCTCTGCGTTGGCGGCATGCTGGTGAGGCTGTGCTAAAATTGCAACGGTGCCGCGGATAGTGTGCCGTCGCACAGGAATAAGGCTCCGCTGTGCTCGCTTCGGCCGCTGTTTTCGGCTAGTATGAATGAAAGTTCTTGCCGGGGAAATTCATGATGGGCTTGCGATGCGGCTTGATCTCCTTGTTCACCCTTGCCCTTCTCGGGGCCGGCGGTTGCTCGTTCTTTCCTGTCAGCGGACCGACTTCCGCGGATATTGAAAGCGGAACCTCCCCGACCGTCCCCTACGCCTTGATCAAGCTTACCCCCGAGACCATCGACATTCTCGCCGCCCATGAGCCGAAAGGCCTCGCGGGCGCCTTCACGGACCGGCGCCCATCGGCCAACATCACCTTCGGCATCGGCGATGTCGTCTCGGTCTCGGTTTTCGAAGCGTCAGCGGGAGGTTTGTTCCTCCCGGCCGAAGCGGGTGTGCGTGCTGGCAATTTCGTGGACCTTCCGCAGCAAATCATCGACAATAATGGGAATATAACGATTCCCTTTGCGGGGTTGATCAAGGCCGCTGGCCGCACCAACGTCCAGATCCAAAACGAAATCATTGAGAAGATCAAGAACCGGGCGATCGAGCCTCAAGTCATAGTGTCCTTGTCGCAGCAGCGAACCTCGCTGATCAGCGTGGTCGGCTCGGTAAATACGCCGCTTCGCTTCGCGGTTCCGGCCTCGGGCGCGGGCGACCGCATTCTCGACGCCATCACCCGCGCGGGCGGCATCAACGGACCAGGTTATGCGAGCTGGGTCATGCTTGAGCGGGGCGGACGCCGCGCCACCGTGCCGTTCGAAAATCTCGTGATGAATGCACGCAATAACATCTATATTTTGCCGGGCGACCGGATCTATGTCTATCAAGAGCAGCAGAAATTCTTGGCTTTTGGAGCAACCGGCAACGTCGGGTCCACGACCTCAGGATTGGGGCAGACCCAGATTCCTTTCGACGCTTGGCGGATCAACCTCGCCGAAGCCGTGGCGAAGGCCGGCGGACTGGCCGACTTCCAAGCCGACCCCGGCGCGGTATTTCTTTACCGTCAGGAACCCCGCGAAGTCGCCCAGCTTCTCGGCGCCGACATGAGGCAATTCGACGGGCCTCTCGTTCCAACCATTTTCCAGGTCAGCTTCCGCGATCCTGGCGGTTATTTCCTGGCCACGAGGCTTCAGATGCGCAACGATGACATCATCTTCATGGCCAATGCTCACTCCGTCGATACAATCAAATTCCTGACCTTCGTCAATCTCGTGACGACAACGGCGGTCGGTACGGCAAGCGCCATACAGAGTGTTCCAACCACATCACAGATTGTTCATGGGCATGCTTTCGGAACTGTGTTCGGAAACGGCGTTACGATTCCTACTCCATAATGACGGCTGCTACTCCAACGAAGTGAGCGCGGCGCTGCCGGCACAGCTCATCAAGCTGCACTGTGACGCGGGTCGTTCGAGGAAGCAGTGGAATGATTTAAGGAAAATCATTCCACTGCTTGATTCGAACTAGTGGATCGACTCTAAC
>QHBR01000060.1 GCA_003244015.1 Hyphomicrobiales bacterium
CATCTCTCCGGACGGACACTTAGTAATTGAAATCTCATCCTCTATTAACAACGCGGGTGACTTCCCCACCCCACACTTTTTCATGGTCTCTTGAAGAGATTCTGTTGCAAGTTTGGCCCGCGAACGATGGTGGGGTAAGGTCGGGGCCTTGGAGCGGGGGCGCTGATCGATGGGCGCTCGGGCTCAACATCTACGCGGCGATCGCGCTCATCGCGGCGGCCATCGCGATCGTCACCGGCTTTGTCTCGCGGGTGATTGTGTTCCGCCATTTCCGGGACTTGAGTTGAGCGGAAGTTTGCGGTGAATTTGGTACGGCTTGCGTTTTTTATCGCTGTCCCGCGGTCATTGCGATCCCCACGGCATGATCGGCACGGAGCTGATGGAGTTAGCTGGCGAACCGCTGACGATCTTCGAACTTACGGCGAGGTAAACCAGCGTGTCGTGCTTCTTGTCCAGCATTCTATAAATGCGCGCGGTCAAGGGCTTGCCGCGGGGCCCGCTGTGGCGCGCGATGGGGCCGCACGGCGTTGGCTTCCGTGGCAATGCTCGCGGCGTGCGTCTCAATCTTTCGATCATGGCGGCGCGGCATTACCGGCTACAAGTCTTTGTGAATGTATGAATTTTGCTGTCCGCGCCGCTTGCTTCAGCTTAGAGGAAAATAACGTCATATTGCCAGCCTATCGACAAGGCCGCGAAGTGACGCGATGATATTTCATGTTGATTTTTGCGCGGGTGACAAAGAAAGCTCCGGCCTGATTATCCCAGCTACGCCGTGTACCTAACCGGACAGCAGCGCTAAAATGCAAAAAATCATTGGATGGGACGTCGGCGGCGCGCATCTCAAGGCCGCTCGGGTGGAAAATGGGACCGTTACCAAGGCGGTGCAGATCCCCTGCCCGCTCTGGCTCGGTTTGGGCGAGCTCGATCGCGCTTTTACCGGCGCCGAGGCCGCGATCGGCCGGGCTCCCCTCAACGCCATCACAATGACCGGCGAATTATGCGATGCCTTCGCAACCCGCGAAGAAGGCGTTCTTGGACTGGCCGCGATCATGGTCCGGCTGCTTAACCCCGGCCGCGCGCTTTTTTACGCCGGCCGCTCGGGCTTTGTCGGCGACAGAGAAGTCGCGGACCATGCCATCGAGATCGCCTCCGCCAATTGGCACGCGAGCGCGGCGCTAACCGGCACGCGCGCGCGGTTCGCTCTCTTCATCGACATGGGATCGACGACCATGGATATCATCCCGATCGCGGAGGGGCGGCCCGCAAGCCTTGGCTACACCGACGCGGAGCGCCTCGCTCATGGCGAGCTTGTCTATTCGGGCATCGCGCGAAGTTTCCTAATGGCCGGTCCAAAGCTGGTGCCTTTTGCCGGCCGGTGGACGCCCCTGATGAATGAATGGTTCGCCACCATGGCGGATGTCCACCGCATCCTCGGCCAATTGCCGGAGGGCGCCGACATGATGGATGCAGCCGACGGCCGCCAAAAGACCGGGGCTGCCTCGCGGGCGCGGCTCGCTCGCATGATCGGCCGCGACAGCTCCGAGGCGGACGATGCCGCATGGGAAGCACTCGCGCGATTTTTCGCGGAAGCGCAATTGCGCGACATCATGGACGCGGCGGCTCTCGTTTTGTCGCGCGGTATCCTCCACGCGACCGCGCCGGTCGTGGGCGCGGGCGCCGGGCGCGGAGTGATCCGGGAACTGGCCGCGCGACTCGGCCGCCCCTTCATTGCTTTCGACGATCTGATCGAAGCCGTCCCAGAGGCGCGGAGCAAGGCCTGCGATTGCGCCCCGGCATCGGCTGTCGCGCTTCTTGCCGCCGCTCAATTTTCCGCGTAAAACGCTTCGCGCTTTTGCATGAGCCAGGACCAGGCTTCGCGCTCCTGAGGACCCGCTGTCTTTTCGATTGCGGTCGCGAGATAAGCGATCTCCCGCTCGATTTTGTCGCGCGGAAGCATGTGCAGCCGCGTAAGGAGGATGGCGCATTCGAGAACGGCGTTCTTCGCCCGGTTGAACCCCGCGAAAGGCGCATGCTGTTCGCGATGTAAAATCTCGCAGTGGAACCGGGGGCGCGCGGCATCGTCTTCGATACGTGCAATTCCGAGCTCGGCATGGGCGAGTGCATCCGCGAGACGCGGTACGGGAACTTTCGCCGCGGGCACGAGCGGCCAGTCGCGGCGGCCGGTGACGAGCCCCGCGAAAATGCGGGCATCGTCTGTATAATTGGCGACAGCAAAAGGAGTTTCCACAAGATTGTCGAGACTCGTCGAAGGACGAAACGGCGCGATGACCCACCCCTGCCCGTCCTCGATCAAGCCGAGCGGCGCGAGATGCGCCAAGCCCGATCGATCGATGGTCGTGACAACGGCTTCCCGGATCATCGGCACTTTGCCATCTCCTCAAGCATCAAGCTTTCCGCCATGCGCATAAACATCGCATCAGACATTCTTGCGCAGAGTATGGCCCGCCTCGCGCAAGCGGTCCTTGTCTTCTTCCGGTGTGTCAATCGCGCAGCCCCAATCGAGCGGCTCGTCCTGAGTATAGCGTTTGCCGAGACCGTATGCGATTTCGGCCTTGGCAAGCTCCGCCCCCAGATAAAATGCATGCGCGCCATCCGCCTCGACGCCGAGCTTGGGAAACAAGGAGAAGGCATCGCGCGAAATATGATGACCGTCGCGGTTGAACACATGAATGCCATCCTCGGCCGTGGCGATTCGAAAATTCGCGTCCCGAACCTCCGCGGCGATCTCCGCGATTTCCTTAGGCGACGAGGGATAGGGCGAAAGATCGTGGAGCGCGAGAAGCCCGGCGTCATAGCCCTTGGGCAAGGCGCCATCGTCGCGTGCCGCAAACATGAGGCGCCGCGCCGCGTCATGCTCCTCGATCGTGCGCCGCGTATGCGGGCTGACCTGAACGGTAAGCACATTGCGAATGTCGAGTTCCGAACAAAGTCCGACGAGGATGGCGGCGATGCCGCCCGAATCCGCTTCGGTCAATTCGGTGAGATTGCCGGTGCCCATCATCATCCCGGCGCCCGGAAGACGGCGTCTTGTATCGACGTAACGGGTTAGGGATTCGGCGAATCCGAAATGGATCGGATCGAGGATGGGATCGACGATAAAGGAAATCCCACGCCGCGCGGCGTCGTTCGCGGCGCGGACAAGGGAATCGAGATCGCCGTGCGGCGCCGGCACCAGGATTGGCGTGGCGCCCGTGCCCTCCGCGATATCAAGAGTGCCTTCGTCGAGGCTTAGAAGAAAATCCGCGCCAGCCCTCGCGCCCCGCGTAAGCTCTTGCCGGTCGGCGGAGTCGATGCTGACCTTTTGCTGGGCCGCTTTCAAGGCGCGGACGCTTTCCTCGAGGTGCGGGAACGACGTGTCGGGAAGACATCCGACGTCGATCACGTCGGCGCCGGCCTTGCGCAACGCCGCCGCGCGGGCGAGCAATGCCTCGATCGGAAGCGCCGAAGCATCGACAATCTCGGCGAAAATACGAATCGAAAAACCCGATAGGTCCTTCGTTTGCCCGCCCCGCCCGAGATAGACTGGGAGATCGCTCAGTTCGTCCGGCCCGCGCGCCACCGGCACACCGAGGAGGTTCGACAGACGCGCGAGATCGGCGCGGCAGCGGCCGGGCAAGATAATGCGGTCCGCGGAAATCGGGCGGACCAGGCGGCGGGTGATAATGGCTTCGGTCATGAGGGCCGCCACCTTCACACCGATATCGCAGATCTGCCAGCTGAAAGAGGTCTCGCCCATGGACCGCATCAGCCGCTCAAGGCGCGGATAGGCAAGATGGCCGGTGAGGAAGAGAAGGCGTTCGCTCATGCCACTTTCAAATCGCTTCGGCGTCGGGCGACAAACTCTTTCAGCTCGCTTAGACTCTCCGCCACCAGCGTCGTCTCGAAGCTTTTCAGTTTCTCGGTATTCTCAAGATCGATCCGGCGCGGAAATACCTTCACCATGCCGTCGGGCGAGCGCGTCTCGAGCTCCGGCGCGGTGTCGCACGCAAACACGATGGAAGGAACCCGGCATTTGCCCGCCTGAGCAAAAACATTGCTCGCGAGATTATCCGAAATCCCTGAGACGAATTTGGCCACGATATTCGAGGTCGCGGGCGCGACGACCAGCGTGTGGTACACGCCATGATAAAAATAGCCGACCTGCGGCGAGCTCGCGGCAGTATCCTTGTACACGCGGGCGGTCTTCGGCAGATCAAGCTTTTGCTTATACTGGCGCAACACCTCGCCGGCGGCCTTGCTTACGAAGAGATCGACATGCTCCAATTCGCGCGCGAGATCGAGGCACTCGTTGAAGAAATGCCCGGAACCGGTGAGCGCCCAACCCCAGCGCGGCGTGACGACTTTGCTCATATGTTGCCTATCAATGCCTGGTTCGGAACCACATCATGCCTTAAACGACCGGACCATCTCAAGGAAGCGCGACTCTGATGCCGGGCATTCCTCCGCGTTGCAATATGGACGCGGCGCCAGCAAGCGATGCCGGACCCGCGAGCCAGACCTCCACATGGCTTTGCGCGGCGAAACGTGGAAACAGCGGATCGACGATGTTGTCCGCCGCAAGATCACGCGCCGAACACGAAGCCGCCAGATCGCTGGCTTTGATGAGCAGCAACCGGCGAGCGCCATACGTCCAGGCGAGCCAAGCCGCGAGCGAATCCGAGGTCACCTCCCAACACTTTGGCACGTCCGAAGCGCCAAGAACCATCTTTTCCGGCAGCCAGACGGGAATTTTGCCGACGCTCAATGCGCTGTCCAATTCATCGCGGGAGGCCGCCAATGCAAACGCATCCGAATACGCCGCAAGCGCGATTCCGAATTGCCCCATCGCATTGAGCGCCATGCGGTGGGCTGCCGTATCGTTAAACCCCATGGCACCTTGCGCCGCCCGCACGCAATCGGCGAACGGACCTCCGCCCGGGACGAGAATGACCGGGCCGCCCCATGCGGCTAGCGCGTCGAGCCAGGCCGCCAATTGCGGCGTATGCGCAAGACTGCCGCCAAGTTTGACGATAGTGACGCTCGATGATTTCCGGTTACGCGGCATTGCCCGGGAGGACCGGCATCCGCTCGCCACCGGCGGCCTGTTCCGCCGCGCGTTCGCGTTTGATCTCGATGCCAACCGTGCCACGCATGACATCGAGTTTTTCAACCCGCACGCAAACCCGCGCAACACATGGGTAACGCAAAATTTCGTCCGCGATCCCGCTCGCCAGCGTCTCGATCAAGTCGACATGGCCCCGCCCGAGGATGATTTTGATCGCGTCGATAATTATATCGTAGGAGAAAACGCCGCGCATGTCGTCAAACCGCCGCTCGTTGCGTCTCACGTCCACGTCGATGTTAAAACGCACGTTCTGTTTTTGAATGCGTTCGAAGTCATAGGCGCCGATGGCGCATGCGAGCACAAGATCGTGCACGAAAATCAAATCGGTCTCGACGATGTGCTCCTTGGCCGGAACAAAACCTCGCCCCAAGAGGAGGCGCCAATCGATCCCCGCCTCGGCGCGCCCGCCTTGGCCATCGAATTCGCGCGGAATGAGATCCCGGATCATCCTCACGGATGCCGCGTCGATCGCGGCCTCGCGCAGCCGCCCTTGGCATAGACTGCCGCGAAACCCGAGATAATTTGGTTGCAGCGGAAGAAGACGTGGCACGTCCGGTGCTTCGAGCGAACCGGCGAGGCCCGACGTCAGCCCGTTCTCCCGGCACCGGTCGATAAAGCGATCGAGCGCGGCGACATCCATATGATCGAGAAGACGCCCCGCGCCTTTCTTGGCGGTATCGAGCATGACGCCGGTAAAACCGTTATTAGCCATGAGCGCCAACATATCCAGATCGGGCGCGCAATCGGCGAAAAGAACCCCGACAAGCTTGGTGTCCTTTGCATGCGGCGCCAATGCGCGCACGCAATCGGCTCCGGCCCCATCCGGCGAGAAGCCAACCTTGACATAATCGACTCCGGTCGCGGCTATCGCGGCGACGGCGTCAACGACCGCCCCAGGCGCCCCAAGCGAGCTACCTGCTGCAGCGCTGACCAGCCTGCGTTTGCCGACCGAGCGAACGATGCCGGCCGCGACATCGGCATCGAGCGCACCGAGCGCGCCCTTTGCCGGGTCTTTCAGATCGATGATGTCGGCGCCGCCGGCCCAAACCGCCTCTGCCTCGGCCGGGTTGGTCACGCTCGCGAGCATCAAGGTCATCGTCGCGTTCCTTAAATAGTGCTTTAGGCAATAATCGCTTCACATTGAATCGCCCGTGGTCTCTTTAGTTGAGGTATTCTCGCACAATGACATCCGAAAAGTCTGCAGCTATTTGGGATCGTGCTCTAGCTTATATGCCGTGTCCCAGGCGATGTGTCTTCGCTTCGCATTCCCACATGCGCAGCGAAACCGCATCGCACCGCCGCATCCAGACCAGCACCTCGGTCCCGCGCGACGCTATAGGCCGCTTTCTTATAGGACGATCCATCGGCCTTCCGATGAGGCGACGCGGGTTCTCTCTAAATAGAGGATTCCTTGCGCCTCAAGGTTTCGATAGGCAAGGGTCACCCAGTCTGGGTTCGACCCGGCGGGGAGCTGTTCGCCCCTTGCGAGCGCGCCCGAAATTATGGCATCACGGACGCCTGTCTCGATCTGCGCGACCAGGTCTTGGGAATCGAGTACCCTGTCAACAAGGAGCGAGCGGGCAATTTCCGGAACGCCTTTGGAGGGGGGCTCGCCGTAGACGGGGGTGATCCTTGGTTGGAATTTGGGTGCCATCTGCTGGCTCCGGTGGGCATTGGCGAATAGCTGGGGATCATGCCGCGAATGCGAGGGCGGAAGTAGTTTTGAGGAGCAAATATAGGAACTGGAGCCGGAAAAGCAATTATTGCTTGGATCCCGGCGCGCTCATTTGTTGCTCGCGGCGCGCTCACTCCGCATCGAACCGGGATGCGATAAGGGCGCGCAACCGCTCAACGGCGGCGCCCGCTCGCCGCCCGAGCGGCAAGCCATTGCAGTCCCTGGCTTCCATCACGCGGCTTATGCTGTTGGTAAGAATAACCTCATCCGCCTCGGCAAGGTCTTTTACGTGGAGCGAATTCTCGACCGCCGCCAATCCCGCCTGTTTTGCCAGGCAAAGCACGAGCGCCCGCATCGTGCCCGGCAATGCGCCATCGCAAACGGGCGGCGTTTCCAGGCGCCCTTCCCGGATGACGAAGACATTGGCGACCGTCGCGCAGGCTATGGTTCCGCGTGTGTTCAGCATCAGCGCGTCGTCCGCGCTTTGCCCACGGGCCTCGGCAAGCGCAAGCAAATTGTCGAGATAGGGCAACGCTTTAATACGCGAGAGGGCCGAATACTCGTTGCGCCGCGTCACTGTTGCGATATGGAGGGAAAGGGGAATTTTCCGCACGGCTGGCATGGGCGATAGCGTCATGAAAATCGCCGGATGAGGCGCCTCGGGCGGGGCGAGACCGCGCGGTCCGGCTCCCCTGGTCACGGTTACGCGCAAGACGGCAGAAGACGCTTCCTCGGCGGCAATATAACGCGCGATGGCGGAGCGAAGCTTGGGGAGATCGACCGCCTGGACAAATCCCAGAACGCCGAGACCGGAAGTGAGCCGTTCAAGATGCGCGTCGAGATCGAAAACCTGTGCGTTGTGGACCGCCATCGTCTCGAACAAACCGTCGCCGAGCAGAAGACCGCGATCCGCAATGGAAACATGCGCTTCGTCCGGCTCGATAATCCGGCCATTCTGCCATACGCGCATCATTGGCGTCCGAGATGGCCGAGAAAATTGCGAAGCATCCGATGGCCACGATCGGTGAGGATTGATTCAGGATGAAACTGCACGCCGAATGTCGGATGCCGGCGATGTTGCAAAGCCATGATCTCGCCTTCCTCGGACCAGGCCGTCGCCTTGAGCGGACCATCTGGCTGGTCAAGCTCCACGATCAGCGAGTGATAACGCCCGACATTGACCGGATTGGGCAAGCCTTCCAGAATGCTTGATGCGTCATGGCGCACCGGGCTCGCCTCGCCGTGCATCGGGCGCACGGCGCGGGTGACCCGCCCGCCAAACACCTGGCCGATACATTGATGGCCAAGGCAAATTCCGAGGATCGGCACGCGCCCGGAATATTCCCGCACGAGCCGCATCGAAACTCCCGCCTCAAGCGGCGTGCAGGGTCCGGGCGAGATCACGATGGCTTCGGGTTTTTCGTGCGGAAGCGGTGCGTCGTTGCGCACCACTTCCGGCGCGGCACCGAGTTCGCGGAGATAATTGGCGACCGTGTGCACGAAGGAATCGTAATTGTCGATAACGAGAATCACCTCGCGAATGCCTTTGCGCCGAAAGCCTCGAACATCGCCCTCGCCTTGTCCAGCGTTTCGTCATATTCGGCGGCGGGATCGGACGCCGTGACGATCCCCCCGCCCGCCTGCACAACGCAGGTGCCGCCGCGAAAGCTCGCGGTGCGGATAACGATGCTGGTATCCATGGCGCCATCGAATCCGATATAGCCGATCGCGCCGCAATAAGGACCACGCGCATGGCCCTCCATTTCGGCGATGATTTCCATCGCGCGAACTTTTGGCGCGCCGGTGACGGAGCCGCCGGGAAAGGCGGCGGCCAGAAGATCGGCCGCGCCCTGCCCTTCCCGCAGACGCCCGACGACGGACGAAACCAGATGATGGACCGAGGCAAAGGTCTCAAGGCCGCAAAGCTGCGGCACTTGCACCGAGCCCGGCAGGCAAACTTTCGAAAGATCGTTGCGCAAGAGATCGACGATCATGACGTTCTCGGCGCGATCCTTGCGGCTCTCGGTTAGGGCCCGCGTTTGCAGGGCGTCGAGGACGGCATCGGCGAAGCGGCGCCGCGTGCCTTTGATCGGCCGGGTCTCGACGCGATCGCCCTCGACCTTGAGAAATCTCTCGGGCGATGCCGAGGCGATGACGAAATCTTCGTGGTCGAGGTAGGCCGCGAATGGGGCCGGATTGAGCCTGCGCAAGCGGCGGTAGAAGCCAAAATGATCGAAGTCCGGCGGCACCGGGGCTTCGAACCGCTGCGCCACATTGGCCTGAAAAATGTCGCCGGACAGAATCCGCTCGATGACTTCGCGAATCATCCGCTCATAGCCTACCCGCGTGAAATTGCTGGTCCAGCCTTCGAGCGGCATATTCCGCGCCCGGGGCACAACTGGGGCGCGCCGGAGCCGCGCCTCGAACCAGCGCCCGCGCTCGATCGCCCGCCGCTCGTGCGCCCGCGGATCTATCTCGGGAAAACCAGTCGAAAGAATAAATCCCCGCCGCTCGATCGCATCGAAGGCAACGACCACGTCGTAGAGCCCAAGCGAAAGATCGGGGAAAGCGAGCTTGTCCGAGGCGGGCGCCGGCAGGCGCTCCAGACTGCGCCCAAGCTCGTAGGAAAAAAGCCCGGCGGCGCCGCCCTGAAAAGGAGGCAGTCCAGGCAAGGCCGCCGTTCGATAGGCCGCCAACAAAGACTTCAAGCGCGATACCCAGTCCTTCCCCGCCTCACGGGCCTCGAACCGGGCGAAAGGATCGGCCGCGACAAAACTGTAGCGGCCAAGTTTCCTGTCGGCCATTGGACTATCGAGAAAGGTCAAAAAAGGCAGATCGCGAAGCGCGTGCGCAGCCTCGGCGGGGTCGCAAAAATCGATTTCGATGACGTGCATCGAGCAGCCTTCGCACTCCCATCAAGCCGGAATGAGTGCTTTCCTGGTTGGTTCGCGCTTTGCCAGGCCGCGCGGACGCGCCAAGACCTATGCCAATATGGCAAACTGGCGCGCCGCCGCCAAGCCCATCGCGCGTCGAAAACATCAGCGGGAAGTGCCCAACCGCCGGGTGTTCTAACGAGTCAAAGCCGCTACGTTCGCCTATTTTTGCCCCGCATCGGCTTCCTTCGCAGGGACGGGCGGCTTCGGCGCACCGGGAGCTGGCGGCGGGGTTTGCTTTGGCGGCGGCGCCGGAGCCTTGGGCGGCGGCGCGGGCCGGGCGGCGGGCCGGCCTTTGTAGGCGAACCAATCGCTTTCCCCTCGCCTGCCGGGGAGAGAAACTACTTGCGAACGCCCGCCCGCCGGCGCGGTTCCCGGAATTTCGCGCGGAGTTTCGTGAAGTTTTTTCTGATTGGGCACGGACTCCTCCTGTGGATTTTCCTTTGGTATCAAAAAAGCATCGTCAAACCCGCGCTTTCCAGGATAACGTCCAGAATGGGGCGTAAGGGCATATTATTGCATCTGCGTCAACGGTCATTGATGCGTCCTCGGCCATTACCGCTACAAAATCCTCAAGGCGACAGAAGCTGCCAAGAAATTAATCGCCGTCTTGCACGGATTGGCGACATGACGTAGCCGTGAGTTGCATCGATGCCGGCAGCGGCGGGCGAGGCCTTGGGGAAACTTGGATTTTTAAATCCGCGAAAACAAGCCGTGCCAGCGTGGTTAGCAAGAGAGGTTTGGGATGAGCCATGAGTGAGGCGCGGATAGACGGCAAGCCTGCTTCGCTTGCGGCGGCGGCCGAGCGCGCCGCGGAGATATTGTCGGCTGCGCGAATGCCCGTAATCGCCGGTCTCGGCACCGATGTCGCGGGCGCCCGCGCTTCCATTCTGCTCGCCGAAAAGCTTCGCGGTGCCTATGATCACATGTATTCCGTGCGGATTTTCGCGGACCTTGACGTCATGCGCCAGGCCGGGTTGATGTTCACGACGCCGAACGAGGCGCGCCTTCGCGCCGATGTCTTGCTCTTCATCGGCAAGGATTTGACCAAAATCTGGCCGGCGATGATGACGCGCCTATCGCCGGCCGAAATCCCGCCTTTCGATCTTGCCCGCAAGCCGCGCAAGATCTTGTGGATTGCGCCCGGACGCGGCGGCGCGAAGGTTGAAGGGCTCGCGGTCCAAACTCTAGACTCTTCGGATTTGCACGCGGCGCTCGCGGCGTTGCGCGCCCGCGCCGCCGGCAGGCCGGTAAGTTGCGCCAAACGCATGCTGCGCAAGCTCGACGAATTCGCGGAAGTTCTCAAGAAGGCGCGTTTTGGCGTCGCGGTCTGGGGCGGCGATTCGCTCGATTGCCTAATGATCGAAATGCTGCATGGCCTGATCCGCGATCTCAACAAGACGACGCGTTTTTCCGGGCTGCCTCTCGGCTGCGATTCCAATGCAGCCGGCGTGGTGCAGGCATCGGGCTGGATGACCGGCTTCCCGGTGCGGACATCCTTCGGCCGCGGCTTTCCCGAGCATGACACATGGCGGTTCGACGCAACCCGCATGATCGAGAGCGGCGAGGCCGATGCCGCCGTGTGGATCTCCGCCTATGGCCCTGAGGCGCCCCCGTGGAAGAAGAATATTCCGCTTGTCGCGCTCGCCTCTCCGCAAACGGCTTTCGCGCGGGAGCCGCAGGTCTGCATCGGAGTCGGCTGCCCAGGAATAGATCATGACGCGGCGGAGTTTTCTCGCGAAACGGCTTCGATCGTTGGCCGCCTCGCCTCGCATGGAAGCCCCGCACCTTCGGTCGCGGCGATTATCGGCCAAATTGCAAAACACTTCGGAGAAGACGCCTCATGCTGATTCTCCTAAAAGGCGGCCGCATCGTCGATCCGGCGAACGGGCGAGACGAGGCCGGCGATCTATGGATCGAAAACGACCGCATCGTCGCGGCGCCGCCGGGCAGGCTGGCGGATGAAGTGCATGACGTCTCCGGCAAGATCGTCATGGCGGGCGCGATCGATATTCATTCCCATATCGCCGGCGGCAATGTGAACACCGCGCGCCTGCTGCTTCCCGAAAAACATCAAAACCATCTGCCGAACCCTCCCGCGTTGCCGCTATCCACCGCCAAATGGTCGACATTCGAGACCGGCACCATCTATGCCTCCATGGGCTTCACCACGGTGATCGAGCCGGCCATCGTACCGCATCAGGCGCTCCAAGCGCATCTTGAACTCTCCGACATTCCGATCATCGACAAAGGAACGCTGACCGTCCTCGGCAACGACGATTTCCTGTTGTCGTTGCTACGCGATGGCGAAGGACAAGCGGCGGTGGCCGATTACGTCGCGTCTGCCGTGGCGGCGAGCAATGGCCTCGGCGTCAAATGCATCAATGCGGGCGGGGCGACGGCGTTCAAATACAATGCGCGGACCTTCAGCCTCGACGATGTGGTGCCCTTCTACGGCCTCACCTCGCGCCAGATCGTCGAGGCCCTGCAACGGGCCGTAGAGGATATCCAGATCCCGCACCCCCTGCATTTGCACGCCAATAATCTCGGCATTCCGGGCAATGTCGCGACTGCGCTTGCGACGATCGAGGCCGCGCGGGGCGAACGTCTTCATTTCGCGCATCTGCAATTTTATTCTTACGGAGCCGAAGGCGACCGCGGCTTTTCTTCCGCCGCCGCCGAACTCGCCGCGGCCGTCAACGCGGCGCCGAATGTCACTATTGATGTTGGCCAGGTCATGTTCCGGCAAACGGTCACCATTTCGGCCGATGTGTTGCGCCAGTTCAATGGCGTCGCGATGGCGAAGCCGAAAAAATCCGTGATCCACGATGGCGATGGCAATGGCGGCGGCATCGTTCCCTATCTTTATCGCGAAAATGATTTCGCCAATGCCGTGCAATGGGCCTGCGGCCTTGAATTGTTCATGCTGATCGACGATTCGTGGCGGGTTTTCTTCACGACCGATCACCCCAATGGCGCGCCGTTTACGACCTATCCGGAGATTTTCGCGCTGATCATGAACCGTGACGCCCGCGCCGAGGCCACCGCGCGCCTGCCGCCAGAGGCGCTCGCCATGACGACGCTGCCGTCGATCGCGCGCGAATACACTCTCAGCGAAATCGCCACAATGACCCGCGCCGCGCCGGCCAAACTGCTCGGCCTCAAGGATCGCGGCCATCTTGGCGAAGGCGGCCTCGCGGATATCGCGGTCTATACGCGCGGCAAGGATTTGGCGAAAATGTTTCGATTTGCGCATCTCGTCTTCAAGGATGGCGATCTCGTCGTGCGCGACGGGCGCGTCACCCATTATCGCTGGGGCAAGGCGCTCAAGGTCAATCCCGGCTATGACAAGGCGATCGACCGCCGCCTTGCCGCCTATTACGACCATCATTTCGGCGTCTCTCGCGACTTGTTCGCTGTCAAGGAAAATTTCCTTCCGCGTACCGGCATGTTCCGGGAGGTCGCATGCGCCCGATGAAGAAAAACGGCGTCCGGATCGACGATAGTTTTGCCGAAGCCTTTCCAATGCGCGGAACGGCGATCCTGATCACCGCGCCCAATCGCCGCTGGGCAAGGCAGGCGGCCACCACCATGACCGGATTTGCAACCTCCGTCATCGGCTGCGGCGCCGAAGCAGGCATCGATTGCGAACGCCCTAGCAAAAGCACGCCAGACGGGCGCCCCGGCGTCCGTGTCCTTATGTTTGCCATGTCGAGCGACACTTTGCAGACCCAGCTTGTCAACCGGGCCGGCCAATGCGTCCTGACATCGCCCGGCTCCGCCTGTTTCGCCGATCTCGACGGCGCCGACAGATTGCCGATAGGCGATCAGCTCCGCTATTTTGGCGATGGCTGGCAGGTCTCGAAAAAATTCGGCGACCGGCATTTCTGGCGCATTCCGGTCATGGATGGCGAATTCCTTTGCGAGGCGACGACGGGTCTCACCAAGAAAGCCGTCGGCGGCGGCAATCTCCTCATCATGGGCACGACCGCCAAGACCACGATGCGGGCTACCGAATTCGCGGTCGCGGCGATGAACGGCGTTGAGGGCGTTATTCTTCCGTTCCCAGGCGGCATCGTGCGGTCCGGCTCCAAGGTTGGCTCCAAATACAAAGCCATGACGGCTTCGACCAACGACGCTTATTGCCCGACCTTGCGCGGGGCGGTGGCGTCAAATCTCGACGGGGACGTCGGCTGTGTCCTCGAAATCGTCATCGATGGGTTGACGGAAGACGCTGTCGCCGGCGCCATGCGAGCAGGCCTCGCGGCGATCGTGAAGCTCGGGCCGGAACATGGCGCGGAGCGCGTCGGCGCCGGCAATTACGGCGGCAAGCTCGGCCCCTTCCACTTTCATCTGAAGGATCTGTTGCCGTGAAGCCGCTTGTCCTCACCCTCAAGCAAGAGCCCGGCCAACGGCTCGATCTCGCGCCTCTCGCCCCGCATCTGCTCGATGGCAAATTGCCCAAGGAGATCGCGGAGATCGAAGTGCAGACCACCCGCGAAAGAGCAACGGTCGGCGATATATTTAAGATCCGGCCGGGCGGCGCGGACCAGATCCGGTTCGAGGGAGGGTCAACGCGCCTTGACAACATTGGCAAGGATATGAAGGCTGGAGAAATCGTCGTCGAAGGCGATTGCGGCAAATCGCTTGGCCGCAACATGAGCGGCGGCAATCTCGTCGCGATGGGCGATTGCGGGCCTTTCGCGGGCTCCGCCATGTCGGGCGGCAGGATCGAGATCGCGGGCGATGCCGGCGGCTTTCTCGGCGCACCGCTCGAAGGCGAGATGGAGGGCATGACCGGCGGCCTATTGATCGTGCGCGGAAATGCCGGCGAACGAGCGGGCGACCGCCTGCGCCGCGGCACCATTGTGATCGAAGGCTCCGCCGGGGATTATCCCGGAAGCCGGATGATCGCCGGAACGCTGATCGTGCTCGGGGAATGCGGCAGCCTGCCCGGTTACCTGATGCGGCGCGGCACGATCGTGCTTGCAAACCCGCCCGAACTGGGACCGGCGTTCGTCGCTTGCGGTATCCATCAATTGGCCTTCGCCAGTGTTTTCTCTGGGCTGCTGCGCCCCGAAAGCCGCGCCGCCGCGAGGCTTCTTTCCCGCCCGCTCGTCCGTTTCGCCGGAGACATGGCGGCTCTCGGAAAGGGAGAAATTTTCTTCCCCGCGTAGTATCGTGCCAGCGGCGGGGATGTGGGGTGGGCGGCAGATAACGGAGGCAGCCGATCACCTATTTCTTTCGAGCTAAGAGTCTGTCCGGTGACTT
>QHBR01000316.1 GCA_003244015.1 Hyphomicrobiales bacterium
GTCGGCGGCGGCACGCGCGCGCGGCCTGGCGAAATTTCGCTCGCCCATCACGGGGTTTTGTTTCTCGACGAATTGCCGGAATTCCAGCCGAAGGTTTTGGACAGTTTGCGGCAGCCGCTCGAAACCGGCGAAGCTGCGCTTTCCCGGGCGGGCCGACATTCGGACGGCGGCGGGCTGTATTTGTTCATCAGCACAGGCGGGCGGCGATGGATATTCCGTTTCACGGTACGGGGGCGCGTGCGAGAAATGGGGTTGGGCGGTAGTCTTTGGGTATCGCTTGCCGAGGCGCGAAAGCTTGCAGGGAAGGCCCGTGAGGCGGTTCGGGCGGGCTATGACCCTATCGATGCTAGGCGGGCGGGAAAGGTCGCTACGGCGTCGCGTAAAACGTTTGGCGAGCTCGCCGAGGCAGCGATCGTTAAGAAGGAGCAGGAAGGCCGCAATGCCGAGCACCGCCGGCAATGGCGATCGACGCTTGAAACTTACGCTGCGCCGCTTTGGGACATGCCGGTCGACATGATCGATACGGCGAACGTCTTGGGTGTTTTGCAGCCGATATGGGCCAAAATTCCTGAAACGGCGAGCAGGTTTCGCGCGCGGATCGAGGCGGTGTTGGATGCTGCAAGGGCGCGCGGCCTGATTGCGCAGGACAAGGCCAATCCGGCGCGTTGGAAAGGTCACTTAGATAAGCTTTTGCCGAAGCGCGGAAGGTTATCTCGCGGCCATCATGCGGCAATGCCCTATGCGTCCGTGCCGGTCTTCATGGTGCAATTGCGGCAGCTGGACACCATGGCGTCTATGGCGTTGCAGTTCGCCATATTGACCGCAGCCCGCTCTGGCGAGGCGATTGGCGCGCGGTGGAATGAGATTGATCTTGGCGCGCGCACGTGGACAATTCCGGCCCAGAGAATGAAAGCGGGGGCGACGCACAGGGTTCCGCTGGCGGAGGCCGCCATGGCGATCATCGAACGGCTGGCCGAAGTGAAGACTGGCGAGTTTGTTTTCCCTGGCCAGGGGCGCGCGCGGCATTTGCATTTGTCCGGCGGCGCTATTGGCAAGCTTGTCCCGGACGCGACGGTGCACGGCTTCCGATCCTCGTTCCGCGATTGGGCGGGCGAGGAAACGAGCTTCCCGCGTGAGATTGCCGAGGCGGCATTGGCACACCGTTTAGGCGACGTCACTGAACTGGCCTATCGACGCGGCGACGCACTTGAAAGGCGGCGCGGGCTTATGGATGCTTGGGCGCAATTCGTCGAGGCCGGGCTGGGCTCGCATGTGGTGAGGCTCGCGCGGTAGTTCAGATTCAAACACGCGAGGATAGGCCGACGGGCCGACAAGCCGAGAGCGCATCGCTTGGTTTCCTTGCGTTCCTTCGATGCACGCGGATGCGCGTGATGGATGGTGAGCGGCCGATCGGCCGGACAGAGGCGGAAAAGGCGCGGCTCGTTTGGGAGGCGACCTTGCCGAAAGCGGAACAGCTCGACGATGAGACGGCCGCCCTCCTCGGTAACAAACTCGGTTGGATTGCAACATGGTTCGCAACCGATTGCGCCGTAAAATCCCAAAAGCGTAAGACTGACGAAGCCGCGCATCTTGAGGAAATATTGCGGCAAACGCGCGCTCTCGCTGAATTGCTGAGACGAAATGATTCGGCCCTGAACAGGTTAGAGCGCTTCTATCCCAACCCGTTTCAACGAGACGGACCGCCTACTCTTTTCGAGATGGCGACAGGACACGCGGCAATCGAAAAGGCCGCCACGGAAGCGCTTGCGGAAAGACGAAAGGTGAACCCGATCATCTCACGAAAGGGCATTTCGTCCCTCGACCGCTACATCTTTGCGCTGGTGAAGGTTTATGAGGAATACACGCATCGGCCCGTGGGCGCATCCGCAACTGGCAGCGAGAGAAAAGGCCCCTTCGTGCGTTTCGTCGAGGAAGCATCGCGACAGTTCGGCGCTCAACGCCCATCCGTCGGAACAATTGCGGCCGCGCTTCGAAAGAGAAGCAACGC
Source organism: Hyphomicrobiales bacterium (assembly GCA_003244015.1). Lineage (GTDB taxonomy): Bacteria > Pseudomonadota > Alphaproteobacteria > Rhizobiales > Beijerinckiaceae > Methylocapsa. The sequence continues at coordinate 2,009 of QHBR01000316.1, forward strand.
CGGGGCCAGTTGGCATGTTATAGCGATGGTAAAAAAGCAAAGCCAATAACACATCACGGGCCACGATTTAAGGCCTCCCATGCGACCGTCGCATGGGTGACGCCGAGCGGCACCGAGATGGTGCCAAACAGAAAATTGGCGAGGAACCAGAAGAAAAGAAAACTGATCGCGCCGCGATTTGACAGCATTTTGCGCAAAGGCAGCGCCGGCTGGCGATAAGCCAAGTCCTCGTCTGCGCGTTGCGCGAAGCCGAGCGATTCGCCAAGCGGCGCCCCCGGATGAAACACGAATCGCACCGCCGCCGCCATGACGCCGGAGACCGCGGCCGAGGCACCCACGACCGGCTGCAGATCTGTCATGTGGGTGAGGTAGTGCATCGCCGCTCCGGCAATTGCCGCGACCGCGCAAAAAAGCAAAAAGCGCGGCGCTCCAAAACGGCGTGCGACGGCCGAGCCGAAGGCCGCGAACCAAAGGCAGTTCATCCCCACATGCAGCCAGCCGCCATGCAAAAACGCATAGGTAAGCGGCGTCCACCATTGCGGCTTCCCATGGCCCAGGAAAAAGGCCGCCGCCTGGGCGCGGAGCTCGCCGTCGTCCGCGATCGAATTGAAGGTCAAGGAGACGCGGTCTGAATCGAAGGCGAATGTAAACCGTCCCGGCACGAAGGCGAAGCGCCGAAGAATCTCAAGATAGGCTTCGGGCGAGAGGAGGTTAGCGAGGCCTTCGATCGCGGCCAACAGTGCGACGATCCAAAGGACCACCGGCGGCAGATTGAATATTCTCTCTCGGCGACCGCGCATGTTGACACCGTGTTCTATCCCGGAGACGGCCGATCCGGCGAAGTTTGAATAAACGCCTCGTTGAGCGGCCTACCGGCGAATGGACGTCGAAGAGCGGCCTTTACCCCTATCGCTCTCCTCTCGATCCATGCGGGGCGGACACATTCTCAACATTGCGGCACGGACTTGCCCGGTTTTTCGCTCGGAAACGAGCGAGACCAGGAAGGCGGCCAAAAGACAAATCGCGATTGTGACCCCAAATTCCATAAAGGCCAATGGACTCGGCGGAATTTTGTCCCGCTGAAATCCGATGTTTTGAAATATGGCGACCATGAGGAAGATAAGCGGAAGGTGGATGGCGTAAAGCGTGTAGGAAAACCCTGCTGCCCAACCGGAGAGACGCGGCGCAAGCGGAAATTCAACCAGTGGACGGCAAGCCATCGCGATGGCGGCGCCGGCCGCAATGATCGTGTCGGTCTCCAGCCCGCTTGCGGCCTTGAACCGCAACATGGTCATCCCCGCGATGATCAAGGCAGCGCCCAGAAGTCCCGCGGGAAGCGGGACGAGCCCGGCGCGCAAAACGCGGTACGAACCAACGCCAAGAAACCAAGCGATGAACCAAAACACCCCCCCACTGGGATCGTCGGGAGGCGCGGGACCGCCGCAGACCGTCGCCGCGATCGCGCAGACCAGCGCAATAGCAATCAGGCGAAGACCGGCAGAAGCCTTCCACACTATCAGTTGGATGATTGCGGGGGCAAACAGATACAGCGCCCATTCGTAACCGAGCGACCATAGGGCAGGATTTTGGCCCCAAACGGCGCAACTGAAGCCCTGCAATCCAGCGAGATGGCAAATCGCCTGCGAACCACCGCCGAAATCCATTTGTTGTTCGCTAATCAGCGGCCAGATATGTCCGGCTCCGGGATGGATTAACAGGATTGAATTAAACAAAAATACTGCCTCAGTGATCACCAGTGCCGGGATGTAGACGATGTAGATGCGGGCAAACCTCGCAATGAGATAACGCCCTAGATCAAAATTCCGCCGCTGCAGGGAATCGGCAAGACTTCCCCCTATGAGGAAACCGCTCAGTACAAAAAATATGACGACGGCCTGGTGTTGAAAACCGGTCACGAAATAAAACAGTTTCAAGAAAAAGCCTGGTTGCTCGACCATGTCACCCTTGACAAAAATATAATCGCGGGTATGCCCGGACAGCACAAGGAACGCTGCCGTCGCGCGCAAAAAATCAAGCGGCGGCCAGTGATTTGGCGCTTGGCCGGCCTTTTCGGTCATTAAACCCTCCGTGGCTTAAGTGAGCATGAATTCCAATCGCCGCCACGGCAGGGCGGCAACGCTCCCGAAAGGCCTAAACCAAAGCACCGCCTCAGTCCACATCCTCTACCGCGGCCGGGCCGGCGCCGGAAAGTTTTTGGGCCAGCGCCGCCTCCATGAAACCGTCGAGCTCGCCGTCGAGAACCTCGCTTGGCGAGCCTGATGTCGCGCCGGTGCGAAGATCCTTCACGAGCTGATAGGGCTGCAGCACATAGGAGCGGATCTGATGGCCCCAGCCGATCTCGGTCTTGGCTGCTTCCGTCGCATTGGCCGCCGCCTCCCGCTTTTCGATCTCATGCTCGTAAAGCCTAGCGCGCAACATGTTCCAGGCGGTTGCCCGGTTCTTGTGCTGCGAACGCTCGCCCTGGCAGGCAACCACGATCCCGGACGGGATATGGGTGATACGCACCGCCGAATCCGTCGTATTGACGTGCTGGCCGCCGGCTCCTGACGAACGATAAGTATCGATGCGGCAATCCGATTCGTTCACGTCGATTGCGATTCTGTCGTCGATCACGGGGTAAACCCAGACCGAAGCAAAGCTCGTATGGCGGCGGGCGTTTGAATCGAAAGGCGAGATGCGCACCAGGCGATGCACGCCGGATTCGGTTTTGGCCCAGCCATGCGCATTGTGGCCCTTGACGAGCAAGGTGCCGGATTTGAGGCCCGCTTCGTCGCCCGCCGTCTCCTCGATGATCTCGACCTTATATTTGTGCCGCTCGGCCCA
>QHBR01000244.1 GCA_003244015.1 Hyphomicrobiales bacterium
CCGAATGAATCAGACCACTAGCCTCGCCATGTCATCGCCGTTCTCGCTTAAAGCCAAGTTTGCGTAGTGCCGTACCCAATCGCCTGGGTGACAGTTGCCACGCCAGCGGCCCCGCAACGAAGCTTGCGGCGAGGCCAGGGGGAGCCCTTCCCGCTGTATCTCGATGAGGATGGTCGCCAGTAATCGAGCCAGCCGTTCTTCTAGTGGCGTGAGCGAGCGGCCGCCCTCGCCTTAACCGGAACACCCGGCGCCGCGGGCTCCTGAGCGATCAACATGAATTGATCGTGCTGCGGGGACGCCTGAAGCCCAAGTGTTGCCGGGCGAGACCATTTCGTGTTTAGTGCGGCCGCAACAATCAAATTATGCCGGATCGATGATACTGGAGGAAGCGCCCGTGAAGATTTCGATTTCCGCCATTACTTTGGCGGCCGCCCTCGCGATCGGGCTTGCCTCGCCGGGATCGGCGCATCAGGAGACCGCCGGCAAGTTAAAGATCGGGCATCCTTGGATTCGCGAGGCGGCGGCGGGCGCTCCCAGCACCTATGCCTGCATCATCGAGATCGAAAACGGCGGCGACGAACCGGAGACTCTGCTCGGCGCGACCGTGAACGGAGCCGGTACCGGCGTCCTTTATCAAATTATCGAAAAAGACGGCCATTTCAGTTCGAAGATCGCCGAACATGGGCTGCTCATCAAGCCGCATGGCAGCATCGAACTGCCCGCGGACAAGTATCAGTTCAAGTTCGGCAAGATTACCAAGGCCTTGATCGCGGACTCGATGGTCGATGGCACGCTTGTGTTCGAGAAATTGCACAGCGTTCCGATTCACTTCATGGTCGAACAGGACGACACGGCGCCCAAGGAACACGCGGCGCCGGAGGCAGGCAGATGAACTCTGCTTAAGAAACAGACGCAGGCGGGTCTGGTCATGCGGCGCGTGGCAGGCACTGATGCCGGGTATGGACGAGCGCCAAATAGAAACGTATGGTTGGTCTTCTGTCAGGCGATCATGATAAAGCTCGGCGCATGACTTCGCTATTTCGGAGTTAATCCTACATGGACGTAATGAGCTTATTGAAGGCGGTGCCTGCGGTGATCGGGATCGCGGGGTTGCTCACATACTTTGCGCGCGCGCGTAGGTCAGAGTCCGATCTGGAGCTCGCGAATATCGTGCAAAGGGTGCGCAACATCGTTTTACTACTCGGGTGCGCGGCGTTAATCATGCTGAGCGTATGGCTCATCCGCCGGCCTGCCCCTCCCGATCACGATACAGTCTCGCCGCTGGCAAACGTATCAACGACGACGTCGAATGGCTTGGTATAGAGATAGAGCAGGTTGTCAAGCCATCGAACCTCGCTGTTGCCGAAATGGCTTGTCCGGTCCCGGCATGCCGTAGAGGTGGCCGCGGCAGTGAGCAGGCGCTCAGGAGTCATTGCTGCGAGCCGCCAGTCCCATCGAGGGGCGCTTCCGCGACGGCGTCAATACGCTGTTGACGGCCACCAAACCGGCGGCGTGAGGAAAAACCAGCCTGGCCCACCTCTAGCAAAAACATTGCGTCGCATTTACACTTTTCCAGTTCCAACCAACACGCGCTAATCAAACATGGGCCGTGACTCCTTCCATGCCCTGCCTGAAGCAGACGGCTTTGCGTAAATGCGCGGGCAAACCTGGTGCCGCGCGCGAGTTGAAGCGATTGCCTGTCAGCGAGGACCACGCATGAACAAGATTTTTCCCGACGCACGCTCGGCCCTGGCCGGCATTCTCAAGGACGGGATGACCCTCATGGCCGGGGGATTTGGTCTTTGCGGCATCCCGCAAATCTTGATCGCGGCCATTCGCGACCTCAAGGTCAAGGATTTGACCGTGATCTCGAACAACGCGGGCGTCGATGGCGCGGGCCTGGGGCTCCTGCTGGAGACCCGGCAGATCAGGAAGATGATCTCGTCGTATGTCGGCGAGAATAAGCTTTTCGAGCGGCAGTATCTATCCGGCGAGCTCGAACTCGAATTCAACCCGCAAGGCACGCTCGCCGAGCGAATCAGGGCAGGCGGCGCGGGCATCCCGGCGTTTTTCACAAAAACGGGCGTTGGAACCATCATTGCCGATGGGAAGGAGCTGCGCGAATTCGATGGTGCGACCTACGTCATGGAGCGCGGACTCGTCGCCGATGTCTCAATCATTCACGCATATAAGAGCGATACCGAAGGAAATCTCGTCTATCGCAAGACGGCGCGCAACTTCAGTCCAATGATGGCCACCGCCGGCAAGGTGACGGTGGCCGAGGTCGAGCATCTTGTCGCGGCGGGAGAAATCGATCCCGACGCGGTCCATACGCCGGGTATCTTCGTGCAGCGCATCGTGCATACGCCGAACGCCGCGAAACTCATCGAACAGCGCACGACCCGCCCGCGCATCGCTGCTTAAAGGAGACACTTGCAATGGCCTGGACCAGGGATCAGATGGCGGCGCGCGCCGCCAAGGAATTGCGCGATGGATTTTATGTCAATCTCGGGATCGGAATTCCAACGCTCGTGTCGAATTTCATCCCGCCCAGCATGAATGTGCATTTGCAGAGCGAGAACGGCATGCTCGGCATGGGACCGTTTCCGTTAGAGGGGGAGGAAGACGCCGACCTCATCAATGCCGGCAAGCAGACGATCACCGAACTCGCGACGACAAGCTATTTCACCTCCGCCGATAGTTTCGGCATGATTCGCGGCGGCCATATCGATCTTGCGATCCTCGGCGCGATGGAAGTCACCGAGCGCGGCGATCTCGCCAATTGGATGATCCCCGGCAAGATGGTGAAAGGCATGGGCGGGGCGATGGACCTCGTCGCCGGCGTCAAGCGGGTCGTGGCGGTCATGGAACACACGGCGAAGGGACAGCCGAAACTTCTGCAGAAGTGCACTTTGCCGCTGACCGGTACAGCGGTCATCGACCTCGTGATCACGGATCTTGCGGTTTTTTCGATCGATAAGGTGGGAGGAGGGGGCATGACCCTCATCGAACTCGCCGATGGCGTTACGCTCGACGAGATCAAGGACAAGACCGAGGCCAATTTCAAGGTGGCGCAAGACCTCAAGTCCAAGGCGGCTTGAAGCTAACGAGTTTGAGCCATAGAAATCAACGTATTCGGCGGTGCCACTTAATTCTCGACATCTTAAGAGGAAATATTTTGGTTTAATTAGCACGCCTTAAAATCTAATGCAAAGGCTGTATGGATACTTTAGTAGGTGCTTTACCTAAAAGAGTACAAATAACCGGTATGCTCGAATAGCGAGCCGCGATATGAAACGTTTACCAACGTTCTACCAATGCATTGATCTTCTAAAATATCTGATAGTCTCTCAGAGTCTGTGCGGTGACTTCATGCGGGATTACAAAGTCTTCTGAGCATGAGGCGGATTGAGGCGAGCGCAAGAATGCGAG
>QHBR01000191.1 GCA_003244015.1 Hyphomicrobiales bacterium
CAGTTCACGAACTGTTCGTCCATCAGGCGAGCGTGGGAAGCGCCGAGCGCCGAGACCGGCCCCGTTACCCTATCTCGCTCGTCCGCGCCAACGCCGATTCCGTCCATCGCTTCCTGCACTTCGACGCACGAACCTTTGCGCGCGCGCAATACAAGATAGGGATATGGGTGTGGGAGCTGCCGGCGCTTCGCGACGAGTGGTGGAGCGAGCTTCGTCATTTCGACGAGATCTGGGTGCCGTCGGCCTTTTGTCAGCGGGCGGTTCCGCAAAACCAGTGATCGTGGTGCCACACGTGGTGTCGGCGAGCGAGGCGACCCAGCCCGGATGCCGCGAGAAGCTGCAAATCGGTGATGACGAGTTCGTGTTTCTCTATGTGTTCGACGCTTCGAGCCTCGTAGAGAGGAAGAATCCGCATTGCCTTGTTGATGCCTTCGAAGCTGCGTTCTCGGATCATGACCGGGTCCGTCTCGTGCTCAAGGTATCGAACGCCGACAAGGACCCGGAGTTTTCCGGGTACTTGGATGCCCTGGTCGAGCGCGATGCCCGCTGCGTCGTTTTGCGCCAAACGATGGAAACAGACGAGCTCGCAGGGCTGGTCCGCGCCTCCTGATCGAATAGGCTCTACGCTGGTCAGCAACGTAGTTCTATCCTGCTTCCCCCACCGTGTAATAGCCGACGGGCTCGTTCGGGCCAAAGCCCGCATCCCTTTCGAGAGCGTTGAGCAGCAGTGTTTTATTCCCCGATTTGCCGTCCTCCGCAGCTCCTCCATCTATGCGAGGCTGTGCAGTTCTCTACACTTAAAACCTATAGAGGCGAGGCGATCGGCCCGAACCGGGCGCCCCAAGATTTCGGTTCAACCCGCCGTTAACCAAAATCTGCCTTGATCCTCCGCCATGCTATTCGCTCCGGACGCTGGAACCTTCTATCGAGCAAACCGGGAGTTTCATTGGCTTTACCCATGTTGCACTCGGCAAAAATTCTGATCTTCGATTCCGGCCTCGGCGGCCTGACCGTTTGCGGAGAGGTGGCACGGCTGCTCCCGGATGCGCAAATCATTTATGCCGCGGATAATGCCGCTTTCCCTTATGGCGAATTGGGGGAAGACGCCGTGGTCGCGCGGGTCTTGGCGGTAACGGATCGCTTAATCGCCCTCTGTGGCCCGGACGCCGTCGTCATTGCCTGCAATACGGCGGCCACGCTGACGCTGCCGCATCTGCGCGCGAGGTTCCCGGAAATTCCTTTCATCGGTACGGTGCCCGCGATCAAACCGGCCGCGAGCCAATCGCGCTCGGGGCTTATCTCCGTGCTGGCGACGCCTGGCACCGTTGCGCGCGATTATACGCGTGAATTGGTGCGTGCCTATGCCGCCCATTGCGCGGTTACCCTCGCTGGCTCGCGCGTGCTTGCGCCTCTTGCCGAAGCTTTCATGCACGGGAAAAATGTTTCGGACGCGGCGATAGCGCGGGAAATCGCGCCCGCTTTCGTGACGTCCGGGGAACTCCGCACGGATTGCATCGTGCTTGCCTGCACGCATTATCCTTTGCTGCTGAGCCATTTCGAGCGGCTCGCGCCTTGGCCTGTGGCGTGGATAGATCCTGCCCCGGCCATTGCCCGGAGAGCCGGCCATGTTCTGCGTGAACACCTCGGTTTTCCGGCGTCGAACAAATCGGCGGCGGCGCCGAATTATGTGGTCTTCACCGGAGCATTGGCAGCGGGACTCGAACTTATGGAAGCCTTACGCCTTCGAGGGATCGAAAAAGCCGTCATGGAGCCGATGCCGCTGGAGGATTTTCCGGCAAACCGGAAAACGGCCGCCACTTTCCGGAACTGATGCTTTGGCGGCATAAGGAGCAATGGCGGGCGCCTGGCCTTTATTGATCCGTCCATAAATATGCGGCTCCCTGCGGCGGACGAATGACTGGGAGGAAATAGACCTATGATTGGGATTGGCCGGTTGGCGGCAGCCTTGACCTTGGGAATTATGCAGCTGGGAGCGCGGGCGGAGGCCCAGGATACCAGCCTCATGGATATGAATATGAACATGGGCTGCATGCTGATGGCCGGCACGCACGAGATGCAAGTGTCCGTCTATCGATCCGGCGCAATGGATGATTCATGCCAGGACATCCCGTCTCCCGGACCTGCCGTGATTACGCTTAGCTCGGCTTCGAAAGAACTAAGGGATATGACGGCGGAGGTTCGCATCGTGAGGGACACTGGAGCCGGAACGGCGGCGAGCGGAAATCTCGACCCTGTCACGCTGGCCTATCTGCCACCGAAAAACTATCCGACAGGGGTCATCACCCTCACGGCCATCTTCGATGAGCCGGGCAAATACGCGGTCCTCGTGACGGTAAGGGACGCCAAGGATATGGCCATGTCCGGCCGGCTCGGCATGACCGTCGGGCAGGCGTCGCGCCAATGGATCTTCTTCTTCATCCTTTCCGGCGTTATCGCAGCAGCCGCGTTTGGCTATTATTTTTGGGAGCAACGCCGCAAGAAAAAACTGCCCGCCGCCAGCGGTTGAGGCGACTGTCCAGCGCGCGCCCACCTCTCTTCGCGCTCAAGCGCCGTGCGAGCCTGGCGCCTTGGTGTCGGCGAGCCAAGCCTGCCACTCCTTGATCGAACCGTTGAAGGCATTGCGATCGACATAGCCGCGAATCCCGGCGACATGGCCCTCGGCGGTATGCTGCCAGAAATGCCAGCGGCGATCGCCATATTTTACCGCTGGATAGTATTTCACGCTGCGGACCCAGATCGGGTAATCGGAAAATTCCCCTTGCATCACGTCGCGATGGAAATCGATCGAGGTGTAGATCACCGGTTTTTTCCCATAGGCGCGTTCCATCGCGGCAAGGATGATTTTCATCTGCGCGATGGCGGCATCGCGCGGCAGGCGTTTTGGGCAGGTCTTCGAGTGCCCGTTCCATTCGACATCGAGCACCGGCGGCAAGGCGTCCGGGTCATTGGGGACATGCGCCGTAAACCAGGCCGCTTGTTCCTCCATGGGTCTGCACCAATAGGCGAAATGGTAGGCGCCGCGCGGCACGCCCGCGGCTTTCGCGGCAGCCCAATTCTGGCCGAATTTCTCGTCGGCGCGGTCGCCGCCCTCGGTCGCCTTGATCCAGGCGAAGCGAACGCCGGCGGCGCGCACGCTATTCCAATCGATATCGCCCTGATATCTGGAAACGTCGATGCCGCTAACTTCGTAAGCCGACGGGTTCGGGAAGAAATCGTCGCCGGTGACTCCGCCCGCGCAGCCGCCGGCGAGCAGCGCGAGGCCGAGCCCAAAAAATGAGCCGAGAGGGAAAAAGCAACGAGGAAAATATCGCATCGACGTGAGAGCCAGACCGTGAAACCGTCAAATTATTCCATAATCCGTAATATGTCGTTAAAAAGTCGAAAAAACGGCCGTCGCGCCATCATACGTTCGTTTTGGCTGACTTGACGCAATCGCCGGAATTACCGGACAAGTCCGCGAAGACTCTTCGAACCGGCGGTGCGAAACGCCGTTCGCCGTTGGTGCTGTCATCTATTTTTCATGTGTCTCGACGAGCGTAAAAAGCCGCGGCGGTTCCGCGCTGCCCCGACACGGAGTCCGCGTTTCACCATGTTAATCACCGCCCAACTCACCCGCAGGACTCTCGTTTAAGGCCGCCATGCTCTCCCGATTCGTCGCCTTCACGTCGCTCGGCCGCAAGGCGCTTCCCAACCAATACGATCTTTTTGCGTTTGCCCTGATCCTGGCCGACTTCATCGCGATCACCCGCGTTTCGCACGGGGTGACCCTGTCGCTGACGGCGCCCGAATCGACGGTCGTTTCGCTCGACTATATGCTCTTGCCCTATTATGCCTTGCGCACGACCTTACGCATGTTCGCCGCCATCGTCGCCTCGCTGGTCTTCACTTTCGTCTACGCGACGCTTGCCGCCAAAAGCCGGCGCGCCGCGCTTGTCCTCATTCCGTTGCTCGACGTCCTGCAATCGGTGCCAATCCTCGGCTTTCTGTCTTTCACGGTACCCTTTTTTCTTGGGCTTTTTCCCGGCTCGATCCTGGGCGCCGAATGCGCGGCGGTCTTCGCGATTTTCACCTCGCAGGCCTGGAACATGGCCTTTTCCTTTTACCAGTCGCTACGCAGCGTGCCGCGCGACCTGATCGAGGTTGCGCGTGGTTTCGGGCTTTCAGGGTGGCAGCGGTTCTGGCAACTGGAAACGCCCTTCGCGATGCCCGGGCTCATCTGGAACATGATGATGTCGATGTCGGGAGGCTGGTTTTTCGTCGTCGCGTCCGAAGCGATTTCGGTTGGCGACACCACCATCAAATTGCCCGGCATCGGCTCCTATCTCGCCCTTGCCATCGAGGAAAAGCGCATCGATGCGGTGTTCGCGGCCGTCGTCTCCATGATGGCCGTGATCCTTGCCTATGACCAATTGCTGTTCCGGCCGCTGGTCGCCTTCGCGGCCCGATTTCGAGTCGAGCTTTCGGCCGGTCAGATCCAAGAAAAGTCCTTCGTGGCGAATGCCTTCGCAAGGACACATTGGATGCGCGCATCGATGCGCGCTCCAGCCCAAATGTTGAATGCCATAGCTCTTCTGCGTATGGAACTTCCAGTTCGCTCTTCCCCCTTTGTGCCGCAAAGCCCGGCGCTAAGCCGCGTGATCGACATTCTATGGGTAACTTGCCTCGGTCTCGGCACGGTTTGGGCCGGTTGGCTCATCGTCGATTACGTGCGCCAGGAACTCAGCTGGAGCGATTTTTGGCAAAGCGTGCTCTATACCCTATTCACCATGGTGCGCGTGGTCTTGCTCATGGCGCTGGCGACCTTGGTCTGGGTGCCGGCCGGAATCTGGATCGGTCTACGGCCGGCGCTCGCAGGGAAAGTGCAGCCCCTGGCGCAATTCCTGGCGGCGTTTCCGGCGAATGTTATTTTCCCCGCCGCGGTCATTCTTATTCTGAAATTTTCCCTAAATCCCGACATCTGGCTTAGCTTTCTGATTATCTTCGGCACGCAATGGTACATTCTTTTCAACGTCATCGCCGGTGCCTCGGCGTTTCCGAACGATCTCAAGGAAGCGGTTGCGAATTTTCGCATTCGCGGCTGGGATTGGTGGAAGAGCGTTATCATCCCCGCTATTTTCCCCTATTACGTGACTGGCGCGCTGACCGCCTCGGGCGGATCCTGGAACGCGGCGATCGTCGCGGAATATGTGAAATGGGGCGGCGACACAGTGTCGGCGCATGGGATCGGCGCCTACATCGCCAAGGCGACCGCGGATGGCGATTATCCCAAGATCGTGCTCGGCGTCGCGGTAATGTCGATCTTCGTCATTATGTTCAACCGCCTTCTTTGGCGACCGCTTTACGGCCTCGCCGAAAGGCGCTTGCGGCTCGATTGAGGTGATTTCATGCAAGACGGCAATGTGCGGACTTCATTTGCAAGCAAGAAGTCCTTGCTTGAAGTTAGAAACATCTCGCAGCGCTACCAGACCGGATCGGGCGAGCTTGGCCCGGCGGTCCTCGACGATGTTTCGCTCGATCTGAAAGAGGACGAAATCGTCGGCTTGCTCGGCCGGTCCGGCTGCGGCAAATCCTCGCTCCTGCGCATCGTGTCCGGGCTCATTTTCCCCTCCGGCGGCGTGGTGAGCTATCTTGGCCAGAAGGTAGCCGGTCCGGTCGACGGCGTCGCCATGGTATTTCAGAGTTTTGCGTTGTTTCCTTGGCTGACCGTGCTCGCCAATGTCGAGCTTGGCCTCAGGGCAAAACAGATCGCCAGGGACGAAGCGCGCCGGCGCGCGTTGAAAGCGATCGACCTCATCGGGCTCGACGGTTTCGAGTCCGCCTTCCCGAAGGAGCTTTCCGGCGGTATGCGCCAGCGGGTCGGCTTCGCGAGGGCGCTCGTCGTCCACCCCAATATTCTATTGATGGACGAGCCTTTTTCGGCGCTTGACGTGCTCACCGCGGAAACCCTGCGCACCGACCTTCTCGACCTCTGGGTCGAGGGGCGCATGCCGATCAAGAGCATCCTCATGGTCACCCACAATATCGAGGAGGCGGTGCTGATGTGCGACCGCATCGTCGTGCTTTCGAGCAATCCCGGCCGGATCGCCGCCGAAATTCAGGTCAGGCTGCAGCATCCGCGCGACCGGCTCGATCCCGAATTCCGCCAATTGGTGGACAAGATCTACGCGCTCATGACCAAGCGGCCGGAACCGGTCGCGCCGGGCCGCGAGGGGGCGTTCCCCGGTCTTGGCTTTGGCATGGCTCTGCCGCGCGTTTCGACCAATACGCTCGCCGGCATGATCGAGGAAATCGCCGCCGAACCCTATTTGGGCCGCGCCGATCTTCCGGCGCTCGCCGACAGCCTGCAAATGGAAGTCGACGAACTTTTTCCGGTGTCCGAAACCTTGCAATTGCTGCGCTTCGCCGAGATCGAAGAAGGCGACATCAAATTGACGCCGGCCGGGCACCGCTTCGCCGAGGCGGATGTCGATGTGCGCAAAAAGCTCTTCGGCGATCATCTTCTGACCTATTTGCCGCTTGCCGCGCGGATAAAACTGGTCCTCGACGAGCGGCCCACCCATACCGCGCGCGCGGTCCGCTTTTTGGAGGAACTCGAGGATTACATGTCGGAAGACTATGCCGACCGGACCTTAAAGAGCGTGGTGAACTGGGGTCGCTATGGCGAACTTTTTGCCTATGACGAGACATCGGAAACCTTTAGTCTCGAAAACCCGCAATAGGCCCGCATCGGAGATTTTCATGCTATCGCGCCGTAACTTTCTAGCCGGGACTATCGCTGTTGGGGCGACATCGCTGGCACGCGGGCAGACGGGCGACGCCGCGCCAACGGTGCTGCGGATTGAGCGCCGCGACATAGAGGTGAACGGCAAGTCCGCTTCCGTATTTTGCATCCGCCAGCCCGACGGAACCTTCGGGATCTCCACCGATGTCTCCAAGCCGTTTCGCATCCGGGTCGAAAACCATATCGAAGAGCCGAGCTTGATCCACTGGCACGGCCTCACGCCGCCCTGGCGGCAAGATGGCGTCCCGGAAACGTCTGGACAAACGATTCCGCCGGGAGGCAGCGCCGGCTACGATTTCCCTCTGCGCCGTGGCGGCACCTATTGGATGCACTCGCATTATGGATTGCAGGAGCAGCTGTTATTGTCGGCGCCGCTGATCATCAGGGATGGCAGCGAAAACCCGGACCAGCAGGAGGTCGTTGTCATGCTCGCCGACTTCAGCTTCACCCCGCCGGATCAGATCCTTGCGCAGCTCCAGGCGCGCCAAACCCATGACATGGACATGCCCGGCATGAATATGCATGGCATGGATATGCGCGACACTGCGATGCCGGCAATAAAAAGCAAGCCGGATTTGAACGATGTTCAGTACGATGCTTTTCTCGCCAATAGCCGCACCCTCGCCGATCCGGAAGTGGTAAAGGTCGAACCTGGCGGCCGTGTGCGGTTGCGTATCATTAACGCCTCTTCGATGAGCGCTTACCACATCGATCTCGGCCAGCTCGAAGGCGATCTCGTCGCCGTGGATGGGATCCGTGTCCAACCGGTTCGGGGCCAGAGCTTCCCCATCACCGTCGCGCAGCGGCTGGACATCGAGCTCACCATTCCCAAAATTGTCGCCGCCTATCCGGTGCTTGCCGTGCTGGAAGGCGCGCGACGGCAAACCGGCATCGTGCTCCTTGCCGGGACAGGACAAATTACCCGCATTTCGGACATGGCCGACGCGGCATCGCCTCCGCTCACTCTCGGCCTTGAGCGTTTGCTAAGAGCCGCCGAGCCTTTGGCGGACCGCAAGGCGGACCGGACGCATGTGTTGAATTTAACGGGATCGATGCAAGGCTACCAATGGTCCATCAACAATGTGGCTTGGAGCAAGGCTGTCCCGCCTCTAACGGTCGAGGAGGGCGAAAGGGTGGAGCTTGTACTCACCAATCAAACCATAATGCCGCATCCCATGCATCTGCATGGTCATTCTTTCCAAGTTGTCGCGATCGACGGCAATCGCTTTGCTGGCGCCGTGCGCGACACCGTGCTGGTGCCTCCGAGAGCAACCGTGACCGTGGCTTTCGATGCCGGCAATCCGGGATGGTGGGCCTTTCATTGCCACCTTCTGTACCATCAGCAAGCGGGCATGTTTGCAACTTTGCGCTATGACTGACAGCCCTGCGAGGCCGTCCTGACCAGAGGGGTCAAGTTTAGCCCGTTGTTCTCAGCCTGCCATCCTTGGCTTGAAGTGGAGGAGTTGTTCGGCGCACTGCTGCCGCTTGGGTCGCGGTCAGGGCGTAGTGAATGTCGTGTGGGGTCATCAGGCTCCCGGTAGATCACGGCGAGGTGTTGTGGATCCATGTCCGGCGGTCAGGGTCGGATGTTGCCTGTCGGATTCCTGCTTCGACGGCACGGGAGAAAAGGATCGCGAAATAGGGAGGAGCAACAAGAACAAAATCCGACCCGATCATAGTGTTGACATAAGCTTGACTGATCACGAGGCTGAGAACCCAATCGCGCGATTGCTTCAGGGCGAAGGTCAGCGGCGTCGAGGGGAACGGCTTTTCCTTGCTCAACTCATGGCGCATCACGTCGATCGCTCGGATCGCGTGTTCGGCCTCCCGCCGCATCACGTCCAGTCGCTGCAACGTTTTCCTGCGCAAGGCGGGATCGTTGGCGGCGTGAGTCAGTGTGACGTTCATCCACTCTTTGTACCATCCAAGTTTCGGTCCAACAATCTCTAATACTTTCGCCCAGACCGTTTCGTTGCCCTTCTTGGTCATACAGACTTTTATGTTGTGTGGCGGCGGGCCATGTCGGCATGAGTGCGCAAGGCTTCTGTCGATCATCTGATTGCAAATGACGTATCCTGCACGAATAACTGCGGCACAGGACTCCCAACGCCACCACTGCAATCGGACCAGTGACGACCATCGACATAATTTAATTTTAGCACTATCTCCTTCGGCGCCCGGCCGGAGTTAGGGCCACCGGCATTTTATTGCGAGCGTGCGCCCTGCCCGCCTGGGATCGACGGCGCGCCGCCCTTGCGTTGGCCCGGCTGTTCACGCTAAAAATGCGCGCGCGTAGGAGTGTAGCTCAATTGGTTAGAGCACCGGTCTCCAAAACCGGGGGTTGGGGGTTCGAGTCCCTCCTCTCCTGCCAGGAATATCAATGGGCTATTAGGCATGCCGCCGCGGTATAAACCATCGAACGCGGCTCTGGTAAGCGGGTGGTAAGCAACTCGCACAAGGCCGAGGCCGCCGCGATCGG
>QHBR01000106.1 GCA_003244015.1 Hyphomicrobiales bacterium
CAGGTCAAATACAAGCTACTACAACTAATTGGACCGATATGCGGCCTCAGAGCCTGCGCGAGGCCATGGAGGTCCACAGGACGAATTAAACACTTGATCCTCTCTGGAGGCACGCGCACTTAAGTCTCTCACGGCTATTCCTGGTGAAGCATTGGTCCTACTCGTGATACGCTCTCATGACAACCGGCGCCGATGGTCCTGACAGCCCGATTTCTGGCCGGCCCGTTCTTGATGCCTTGGAGCGGCAGCTGGTTTTGGAGAGCTTCAATGACACCGCCGCCCCTCTGCCCGAGATCACTTTGCCGGCGCTGTTCGAGGCCCAGGTCGCCCGAACCCGCGGCGCCTGGCGTATCGCCTCATCGTACAGGCATCAGCCCCGAAAGCCCAGTCGGCATCGCCCTGGAGCGTTCCGCCGAAATGGTGGTCGCCCTCCTTGCCATTCTCAAGGCCGGCGCAGCTTACCTCCCTCTCGATCTCGAATACCCGGCCGAACGCCTCCGGTTCATGCTCAAGGATAGCAGCACAAAGTTGCTTCTCACGACATCCACGATAGCGGAGCATCTCACTTCGCGTGGCGATGAGAGCAACAACACGCCGACCCTGCTCCTTGATGATCCCGCCACCGTGGCGGAATTGGGCGGCCATCCCAATACCGCCCCTACCGACAACGACCGAACCTTACCCCTCAACCCCACCGCGCTTCGCAACACCCCAATGATATTTCGATTCTTTCCACAAAGGTCGAGGCCGAACGCCGCTCATGGGGCGACCTGAAATCGACATACTTCTCCAGCAGAGTCCCGAGCGGCGCAGTGTCGTAGAGACTTGTCCAGGCCGTGTGGAAGGAGGCACGGGCAGCAGGCTCACCAACTGCCCGCGCAGCGGAGCCTTGAGGCCGATCGGGCGTTGCAGGTTCGAGCCCCAGTTCCCGTCGGGAAGAAAGCCGTGCACAAATTCGCCGCTTTAATCATCGTATCACGCGGTAGCGATCATGCCCGCGCAGGCTCAGACAGCGAGTGAGCTGCGTATAAGCGGCACCGTTGAGAAGCTTGACGGCAACATCGTCGCCCTCTCGCTAAGTCGGGGCATAAGCCTCGTGGTACGCCTCGACTTCGGAGCCGCGCGTGAACTCGGTCGCGAAAGGCTCCGCGAGCGGCGAAAGCGGCGGCCTCATCGCAACTCAGATCATCTTGTTCGCTCCGGGGTCGAACAGACCCGATGCAGAACCCGGGCCTGACAACGCGCAGCTGGTCGCCACTATCAAGGAAACAAACACCTCCCCCGGAGGATCTGTTCTGACCGTAGCTGACAAAGACGCGGATCAAATTACCATCGGGCCGGATACTGCGATCTGGATTGCACGGGCAGCACGTATTACCGATATCAAGGTTGGCTCGGCGGTCACGATGACCGGAGTGAAACAGGAGGATGGATCATTACAGGTGCTTCGAGCCACCATTGGTCCGGCCGGGGCAGGCAATCCACCGCTCTAGCCGAGCCTCGCGCGGGCACGAAATTGGGACGCGTTCCGGGAGCTGGTCGAAGATGGCCCGCGCACACGCTATGCGCAGGAGGGTGAGAGCTTCGAAGCGCTCTTGACCACGGTCGAAGAGCGGCGCTTGGCCGCATACGCGATCGCTCAAGAAGTGATCGATGATCCTTCAACGACGCGGTTTGGTCTGAACTTGCGAGCTTTCTTGGCGCGCCGAGGCTGGCGGAGCGCTCTGTCTGGCGCTGAATTGTTGCGGCTGACCGAGCCAGCCAGACTCTTCGCCCGCGAGACTTTGGAGCGACTTCACAAACGTGGTTCGCACCGGACTGGGTCGTCAATGACCCGAGAGGAATAACGGTGGTTCGTCGTCGTCTTCGGCGAGCGGCACCTGCGCCAACTCCTTATTTCTTACGTGGCGTATTACAACGGAGCGAATACACACCTTTCCTTAACCAGCATCTCCCGGACGCACGTGAGTGCGAAGATCATGGCCGAAACGAGCGCCTTCTCCGTGTCGATTTCTGCAGCGGTCAGTCGCAGGTCTGTGGCCAGGGGGAATCGGTTCCGGGTGAGGCGGTGAAGCTCGATCACCTTGGTTTCTCTTCGTGCGCGTTCCGCGGCTGGCGAAGGCGGCCAAGGACCCTGGGATTCTGAATGGGCATAATTCTTGATAGGCCAAGACCTCCGACTCCAGACCTGGCTCGGAGGCAGGCGTTTCCCGCCTATTGGTCGCTAAAGACAGTCAGCAATACCTTACCCTTCTCGCCCAGGATGCAGATCAAATTCCTCACCTTGCTGGATGTTTTCTTTTCAATAGAAGCTTCTCCAAGCACCACCGCTTTGATATCCACATCTCCAATTTTAGAATTCATTTTTATGACACGGACGCTGTCGAGATCCAGCTCGACGTCTTTAATCGTGGGCGAGCGTTGCCTCAAGGCAATGAGCCCGGTTGCTCTGCAAGCGGCAATTTCAGGCGCGTCCGCATTTTCGGAGGCTGCCGTCTGAGAGTATGCAGCCATGGGAAACAGAACTGCTGGAATGAAAATGAGAAGGTTCCTTATTTTCATGTACGGGCTCCCTGTCTGTGATGTAGGGTAACTATCAAAGTGCAGCTTCCGTTCCAATGCAACGATCTTATATTCTCGCCCGCACCGGCACCCACGCGGACCTTTTCAGGTAATCCATCCCAGCACGTGTTGCGAAATTCTTGATTCATGAGACAGAAAAAAGACCTGAGATCACAGGGCTTTTTTGGTGTAGAAATCAGGTGCATATCGCCCTACATAGGGCTGGAGCCTCGCCATTGAAGCCGCGATCAAAGTGGCGCCTGCCTCTCGTTCATATCTGCAGCTTGCGGCACTAGCTGCTGGCTGCCGTGATGGTGGGCATAGACTTTAGTGAACTCGGCCCCGAGCAGGAAAATCTGCGTCGAGTAATAGATCCATAGCAGCGCCACAATCAGAGCGCCCGCCGCCCCATAGCTGGAGGCAATCGCGCTGCTTCCGATGTAGAGCCCGATCAGGAACTTGCCGATACTGAACAGGAAGGCGGTCACGACGGCGCCGACCAGCACGTCCCGCCATTCCAGATCCGTATCGGGCAGCACCTTGTAGATCGCCGCAAACAGGACCGAGTTCAGGGCGAACGAGATCAGGAAATTGACGGCTTGGAGAATCAAGTGGCCAAACGGCAGGTGGGCGTTCACGTACTCGCTCAATGCTGAAAGACCCGCGCTGATCACTAGCGAGACCAGAAGCAGGAACCCAAGCGCCGCCACGAGACCTAGGCTGGCGGCGCGAGCGCGAAGCAGGCGGGAGACCGTGCCGCCCTTCGGGTCCGCCTTCCAGATGGCGTTCAGGGTCGACTGCATTTCGCCGAACACGCCCGAGGCCGTCACCAGAAGTGTGATGACTCCCAAGGCGCTGGCGAATATACCGGAGGGCTTTCCGGAGGCGCTCCTGATGACGGTTTGCAGCAGCTCCGCGCTCTCCTGTCCCATGAGCCCGCTGAGCTGACTGACGATTGCTCCTCGGGCGGCGTCCTGGCCGAAGGCGAGGCCAGCAATGGCGACGACGATGAGCAGAACCGGGCCGATAGAAGTAACGGTATAGAAGGCGATAGCCGCTCCGCGGCTTAGCGCCCCATCATTGATAAACGAGGTGACGCTTTCCTTACCTAGCTCCCAGGCCTTTCCGAACATGCCACCCTCGCGTGCGGGAAAAGAACCGACATTCCCCCGGATTCGTCTCGGGGAACGTCGCGTGTTTGCCAACACCTATATAACGGACATTCACCAGATAGCTGCGGGGTCGTTCGCCAATTTGCCCCGGTTCCGCGTTTTAGGCAATCCTGCGCCGTTGCCGCGGGCTGTCGATGGGAATGGAACGAGCCGGCGCCTTTCCGAGCGTTGAAAATTGCCGAATTTTCTGTCATCGAGGCGCACCTCTCCCGTGAGTTTGGCTCGGACGCGTAACGAACGAACGGTTTATGCCGTTGATGTGACTGACGGTGATCGAAGTTCCGCGATGAGCCGCAAAATGTCAGCGAACAGATTCCGTGGGATGGCGACCTCGGCCATCTGGAACGCGACATAGCGCCCATGGCTGACGACCTTCGCACCGATCTTGATGAGCTTCTCCTTCAGACTCGTCA
Organism: Hyphomicrobiales bacterium; assembly: GCA_003244015.1. GTDB lineage: Bacteria > Pseudomonadota > Alphaproteobacteria > Rhizobiales > Beijerinckiaceae > Methylocapsa. Next base: position 4,148 of record QHBR01000106.1, read on the forward strand.
GCGACCAATCCTTGATCGGCTCCGGCGTCGCTAAAGTGCGCAGGAAATTGCCGAGATTGTAGGCCAGCGCATGAAGCTGGAGACGGACGGCGTTCGCGGCGAACGTCCGACATGACAGCCGCGTCCATTTGATCGCGCCCTTGCCTTCCTTGATCCATTGCTCACACGTGCCGCGCTTGTTGTAGAAGGCGACGATATTCTCGGCGGGGCGCGCCATGTTCGTCACGATGAAGCCGACGCGCGGATAAAGTTCGCTCGGATGCCATTCGACCTTGGCGACGACGCGGCGGGATTTTGTCCAACTCCCGGCTTGATAGGTGAAGTTCGCATAGGAGCGCGGCGGCCGCCCAATCGGGCGCGTCAGCAGATGGCCGATCTTTTCTTGCAGGATGCGGTTCGCTGGCAACCGTATTGCGTATTTAATCCGCGCCCGCGCGGCTTCGAGAAACTCATAAATTTCGGGATTGGCGAAACCCGCGTCGGTCCGGAAATAAATGCGCGAGACCTTCCCCCTGTATCGTTCGACAACTGGCTTGAGGACGCCCTCCCAGCCATCGGCGCTGTGGACATTGCCGGGACGAAGCGAACATCGTTCCAGGTCACCGAACTGGTTGAACACGAAGAGCGG
>QHBR01000102.1 GCA_003244015.1 Hyphomicrobiales bacterium
CGGTCAGGGTCTTGCCGGTCAAGAACAACCAGAAGACCCTGAAAGACACTCTGGCCCGTTGATCGAAACGGCGTTCGACGCGCCGGTTTTCTCCCTGTCTCGTTGGGATAGCGGCGCCCTGAAGACGCATGGGCGCGTTGAGTGCCGCATGATCGGCGGGCTGCCCGCAAAGGCCGCTGGGATCGGACGCGCGTAGCCGGCAGTCCGCCAAACTGCCGCGTCCGGCGTTGGCGTTGGCAAAAAGTGGACGGAAAAAGGCTTGCGCCGCAAGAGGACACCGTCGATCCGATCCCTGGCCTTCCGGCCGCCGCCTCGCCGCGGGCCTTGCCGAGCATCAACCGCGATCATTGGGGCATCGAGATCATGCAAAGGACCAAGGACGTCATCCTCGGCGAGGTCGGTATCACGAACGGCAGCGACAATGCGCCCCGCAATGTTTTCTCCCTCACAAGCTTTGCGCGCAAAATCCCGGAGCCGGTTTCACCCTCGCCAACCAGAGCCATAAAACAGTTTCAGGACAACAAAACCGCGCTCCCCCCACGGTTCTCCAGTTTTCGCTGAATCAACTTGCAGCGCCGATAGGACGTCTTGCGTCTTCCATCCCGCTTCGGTATCACCGTAGTTGAGTTAGAGAATTTTTCAGTCGATAGCCGGGATAGCCTGCGAGGCTCGCGAAAACTTCCGCGCGGTTTGCGCACCGGCGGCGCCGTCCAACCCCAACGCTCATGCCCCGTAACTGGCATTCCCAATATGGCGTGAATTGATATTTGATCCAGAAGCAATAGATGTCCATCCAATTCGCAGCGGAGCAAGGCATGGGTGCGCGGATTATCCCGTTCTTCGAAAAGGTGACCGAGACCATCAGCTACCTCGTCGCCGATCCTGCGACGAAGGTTTGCGCGATCATCGATCCAGTGCTCGACTATGATTCCGCTGCCGGACGGATAAGGACGCACTCCGCCGATGCCATCGCCAAAGCGGTTCAAGCCGAGGGGCTGCGCGTCGAATGGATTCTGGAGACGCACGTCCACGCCGACCATCTTTCGGCGGCGGGCTATTTAAAGAAAAAGCTCGGTGGCGCGCTCGGCATCGGTTCCCATGTCAGGCAGGTCCAACAGATTTTGGGCAATTTGTTCAACGACAAGCCCGCACCCCCGCCCAGCGCCGGTTTCGACCGTCTGTTCGAGGACGGCGAGACTTTTCGCGTCGGTACCCTAGATGTGAAAGCGCTCTATACTCCGGGTCATACGCCGGCCGATATGAGCTACATGATGGATGACGCCGTGTTCGCCGGGGACACGCTCTTCATGCCGGACTATGGAACGGCGCGATGCGATTTCCCTGGCGGCGATGCGCGGGCGCTTTATCGTTCCATCCGGCGGCTTCTGGAATTGCCGCCGCAAACCCGGCTCTTCATGTGCCACGACTATGCCCCGGGCGGCCGCGCCCACGCCTTCGAGACGACCGTCGCCAAAGAACGGGCGCAAAACGTCCACGTCCATGACGGCGTCACCGAAGACGCGTTCGTCGCGCTGCGTACCGCGCGCGATGCAACGCTCGACACGCCGAGGCTTTTTCTGCCGTCGCTGCAGGTCAATATGCGCGCCGGCGAACTGCCGCCGCCCGAGTCGAACGGCCGGCGTTATTTCAAGATCCCGATCGGGGCTTCAACGCTTTAACTCTTTGATTCGCGGCTATCTGTTGCCGATCACATGGGTCCTTTTGATGGGCACGCGCTCCGGAGCAAGACGCCAAGCTGGAAATATCGTTTTCGCCTGGACGTTGCGGCGAGATCGAGGCAAAAAGGCTGTTGCCTCTTGGCGCCGCACATCTCGATACAAGTCTTGCCTTTTCGCGGAAGGATGGCCGAGCGGTTTAAGGCAGCGGTCTTGAAAACCGCCGTGGACACAAGCCCACCGTGGGTTCGAATCCCACTCCTTCCGCCACATTAATAGCATAAGTACTTGTAAATATTGTAGTTTTCAGAAGATTTCTTTCCTCTGCCCTAGCATCTGCCCTAGCGGTCGCCAAGCTCAGGAATTAGTGGACTCTGTTCGGGTACGGCTAGGATCGAAAGGGACAATGGGGGCTATGCCGGATCAACTGATGATCATTCCTTTGGGTACAAGCTGTCATCGTGCCACCGTTTATCCGTCAGGCTTTGAGCAAGTTGCCGTGTGCTCGGGGCTGAGCGCTCTCCACCATCATCAGCAAGGCAAGAGCCAATCGAGGTTCGATATGTTGAGCTTTCTGCTGAACGCTCGTGGTTTTTCATAACCCAAGCGACGAATGCGCGTTCGCCTGACCGGGAAAATGCAACCGCTCGCTGAAAGATTTCGAAAGTCTCACGATCGGACCCGTCATCCCGCATCGCGCCTACCATTGCTCACTTTTCAAATGGAGGCCTAGCGTGGCGCCGAGCATTGCGAACCGCGATTGAATCTGGCGGCAACGGCGACTGGTTCGAGACAAATTGTGGCCCGTTCCTCGTTTCGCCGTTGAGCACCTACAAAACCCCGGGGTTCGATTTGGCGATGACATGTCAGACATAACCTCTACTGCCCCAAAAGCCGGAATGCCGCAGCCAAGCTAATAGAATGGCTAAGCTACTGATTTAGGCCCTTGCTTTCGCCCCTCTCCGCTATATTTCTCCTTGTTGAGAACGATTTTTATGAGGCCTAAAATTCGCCTCTAGAGTGACCCGGCCGGGACCGTTAAGTTCCCGCTAAGGTCAATCAAGGGTCTGTTTTATCCGCCAATTTTTAGACGCTTTTGACGCCGACGTGCCTCTGGGCACGGCGGAAGCGTTGCTATGTGCCTCCGGCTGGACAGTGGTCTCGGCGGAGTTAAACACAATTCATATAGGAGTTAATAATTATGGTACACAATACAGGTAAACCCCGCGGGATTGACCTCGAGGAGCGCTCTTCGGACACTTTTGTTGTGGGTGATGTCCCTCGCGGAGGCTCGGCCAAACTGTGTGGCGGCTTCCTAGATCCTGGCGATGGAGATGAGAGCGGGCATGTTCCTTCGCGCTTAGGCCTCTTTAGAGCCGTGCTGGGACCGGCGGCCTCTGTCAGTTGCCGTTGCGGCGAAGACGTTTGCTTTTGCCGTACTGGAGATCGGGCGTGTCTTCATCGAAGAGGCCCTTGAGCCACCTAGGCGGCTGCTTGGTATTTGCCTGTAAAGCAGACTTTTGCAGGCGTGGTAGTCGATGCAGACGACATAGTCTGGTAAGCTGCCGTCCGACGGCCAATTCCTCTTGTGAACGGATTTTGGACAACCACACCATGACCCGGCCCGCGCTCACCATCTGGTACAATACGAAATGCCCTGTCTGCGACGCAGGAATCGCTCAGCAACGCAACAAGCTTGTCTCCGCCATCAAGGCGGCCACGATCGAATTCCGCGACATCAATGTCGAACCGCAAGCGCTCGCTGCTTTTGGCGCCGATGTGGATGATGTGCGTCGGCGTCTGCATGCCGTGGATGAACGCGGACGGCTGATTGTTGGTGCAGATGTCGTAATTGCAGTTTGGCGACGAACGCCGGGTGAGGGCTGGCTTGCCGCGATCCTCGGCGCACCAGGCATTATCCATGCGACTCGCTTTGGGTACGATCGCTTCGCTGATCTTCTTTGGCTCTGGAACAAGCGCAACGGCCGTTGGTAACCCGTCCACGTCAGGGACCGTTCCAATCGAAACGCAAGACACTCTCGCTGGCCGACCTCGTACCACTTCTTTTCCTAAACCGCTGCGTCGAGTCAGTTCAAAATTAGATTTCCGGGATCCGAATGCCTCAGTGCCTCATCGAAAACATTGCCACGGCAGCCTCCTTCATTTTAATCCGTAAAACACGGTAAGGCGGTGATGCAGGGAACCATGCGATAAGGTGGTGGTCAACAGACGACCGCCTCTGGTGCAAGTGCGCAGTGCCGGCAGAGATGCTGCCACCGACCCCTCGTTTCAGAGGCATTCGCGGATGAACGATCCGGCACTGGCGAGCGCCCGGCGGCCGGGTTCCAGATGCGCGTTCCACAGGTGCCACGCATGAATCATGTGCGGCCAGATCTCCATCGTCACGGGCACATCAGCGGCACCGGCTGCGGCGGCGAAGCGTGTGGCGTCGCCCATCCATTCCAGCAAAGCAACGCGCGCCGCGCTGGCCGAGCGCATGCACTGGCTCACGCCCGGATGGATGGCGAAATATGCGCCCGNACTCAACGACATCGAACGCGATCGGAAAACCCTCAAGGCCCGTNATCTCGCCGATAAAACATTCAAGACCAAGGACGACCTGAAAATCGCCGTCGACGCGGACATCGAGGCCATCGATTCAACCCGAAAATCGCATCCGTTGGCCAAAAAGCGAATCTCTGCTTAGTTCCCCGAGGGTTTCGGGAGGAACAGGAGGATACCCGAGGCATCGCTATTCCTGCCGCTAAGCGATGGCGCGTTCGAACGCGACCTCGGCTTCAAGACCGGCAAGATCCCGGCCGATTGTCGCGACCGCCAATTTCTTGCCGCTGCGATGGTAGCTTATCGTGCAGTCGCGCGCGTCGAGACTGCCCTCGATTTCCGCCTTGTCCCATCGTTCGGCATGCCCTACGTAGGCAATCGCAACATCATATTGTTCAGTCCAGAAGAAGGGGACGGGGTCGAATCGTTCGCGTGCCCCGAGGATATTGCGCGCGGCAGTTTGGCCTTGCCTCTCGGCGACGATAAAATGTTCGACTCGAATCGATTCGCCGGTGAGCCGGTCTGGCCAGCGCGCGATGTCGCCGGCCGCGAAAATACCGGGGGCGCTCGTCTCAAGATATTCGTTCACCGCGACACCGCGGTCGATGGAAAGCCCTGCTTGTTCCGCCAATGCTATTGAAGGACGCACGCCAACGCCGGCGACAACGAGATCGGCGTCAAGCGTTTCGCCATTCCTCAATATGACGCTTTGCGCGGAAATGGATGCCGCCGTCGTGCCGAGATGGAATTTTACGCCATGCTCCTCGTGAAGCTGGCGAATGAAATTTCCGGCATCCGCTCCAAGAATCCGCTCCATCGGGATCGTCTCGGGCGCCACAACATCGACCTCGATAGTCCGGGCGCGAAGCGACGCCGCCGCTTCGAGACCAATAAAGCTCGCGCCGAGGACAACCGCCCGCCGCGAAGCTTGAGCTTTGGCGATGAGCGCGCGGCTGTCGGCCAGCGTGCGCAGATAATGCACATGCGCAAGATCGCCGCCAGGGAGGTTTAGGCGCACCGGTTCGGCGCCGGTGGCGAGGAGAAGCGCGTCATACTTCAATTCGCCGCCATCGGCGAGCCGCAGCTTGCGGACCGAAGGATCGAGGGCGGCGACGCGGGTGGCGAGCTTCAGATCGATGTTATTCTCTCTGTAGAAATCCGGCGACCGCAGCGGGATCCAGTCTTCTTCCGCTGAGCCCGCGAGAAAGCCCTTCGACAGATTCGGGCGATCGTAGGGACCGGAGTCATCTGCGCTCAACATGGTTATGCCGCCACGATAGCCCTCGTTGCGGAGCGTTTCGGCGGCGGCGTTGGCAGCCGCGCCGCCTCCCACTATGACGACGGATCGAGGCAAAGTGGGCGAGGTCAGCGCACGCGGCGCCGCCTTTTCTAGCTTTTCTTGAACAAACACGGACCCGTTTCGCCGTTCGACGCGGAAGCAGGACACTGGGTTGAGCGCGGGCGCGCGAAGCGCCTCGCCGGTGCGCAGGCTGAAACACGCATGATGCCAGGGGCAGCGAACCGTTTCGCCGACAACGAGCCCATCGGCAAGCGGCCCGCCATAATGGGTGCATACGGCCCCTACGGCAAACACATCTTCGCCGCGCCGGGCGAGCAGCACGGGCTCTCCATCTGCATGGCCGGCCAACATGCCGCCGTCCGGAAGATCGCCGAACGCTACTCCTTGCCGCAAGTCGGGGCCGGTTGGTGTGGCGGAATCCGAAGTCATGCGTGGCCTCCCTTGCCCTGCTGCCGTTCCGGCACTTGCACGTGCCTTTTTCTGCCGCGCGATCCAACGTTCGATGTGGGCGACGTCCCTTGGTGGATGGACGCTTACTGCCCGCGATAGTTCCATCACGCCATGGTGGCTTATAGCGGGGACGAGAGGACTTGACCATGCGTAAGCATGGCGGGGAGCTTTGCAAGCTTGACCAACGAGGGCGCGACCCGGCCTCGTCAGGAGAAACGCCCGGACATCCGGCTAGATTGCAATCCCGTTCTGCGCGGCGAGCTGGCCAAGGTCTGTGAGCGGCCGGGCGCCGATGTGCTGGATGATCTCGGCAGCGGCAAGGGCGCCAAGCCTCGCGCAGGTTTCGAGGTCCTTGTTCTTGCTAAGTCCGGCGAGAAATCCAGCGGCGAAGAGATCGCCTGCGCCCGTCGTGTCGACAACGAGGCCGACTGGGAACGCGGGCACGGCGAGAACCTCGTCCCGCGTAACGACGAGCGATCCCCGCTCGGAGCGGGTGACGACAGCGAGGATATTCTCGGTGCGCAGCTGGGTGGCGGCGGTGTCGAAATCGCCGGTCTGATAAAGGGAATGCAGCTCGCTCTCGTTGGCGAAAACGATTTGCACCGAGCCAGAGCGAATGAGCGCAAGAAACTCCTCGCGGTAACGATCGACGCAAAAGGAATCGGATAGGGTTAGAGCAACTCTCCGTGCGGCTCCCCGCGCGATATTGGCTGCCTTGACGAAAGCGGCTTTCGCGGCTGGAGGATCCCAAAGATAGCCTTCGAGATAAACGATGGCCGACTGCGTGACGAGGTGTTCCTCGACATCCGCCTCGGACAAGCTTTGGGCGGCGCCCAAAAAAGTGTTCATGGTGCGCTGACCATCCGGCGTCACGAGCACGAGACAGCGCCCGCTGGCAGGGCCATCCTTTGCCAAAGCGGTCGAAAAATCGACCTTCGCCGCGCGGATATCATGCGCGAAAGCCGCGCCCGTTTCGTCGTTCTTTAGCTTGCCAATGAAGGCCGCGCGGCAACCTAGACTCGCCGCGCCAATGATCGTGTTTGCCGCCGACCCTCCCGACACGAAGGTTGCCGTACCCATGGCCTTGTAGAGGGCCTCGGCGCGCGCCTCGTCGATCAGCGTCATCGCGCCCTTGCGCAGTCCCTGGGCGGCAAGGAAATCATCGCCGGTCCTGCTGATGACATCGACGATGGCATTGCCAATTCCTAGCACATCGAACCGGCAAGATGGCATGAACATCCCCTAAGTGGCGAAACATCGCGCGGGAGGCGAAAGCCCCAAACTGAAGGGCTTCGGCCGGACACGGTGGAGCAGGCAAAGATTGTACGAAATCCTGTGGTTGTTTAACGGCTACAGGGTTCGGCGGCCCGGGCAACAGCTGTTCCAGCAAGATACGCCCCATACGCTTTGGAGCGAAAATTACAGGAGAGCGTCGTGCGGGGAACTCGCATGCTGCCATTGTCAGCCGTGAACTCCGCTTGCCCGCCGTGGTGGGCATCGGCAATGCGAGCCACCTCCTCCACGACGAGCAGGAAGTGACAGTCTCTTGCGCCGAAGGCTATGAAGGCTTCATCTACGAAGGCGAGGTTGACTATGTTGCAACCACCGCAAATACCGCACTTTGCCCAAAGAAAAAGGCGACTATTAAAGCTGCCCCGAATAGGAACTTTTTTGTCGTGATACCTTTATCGACAAACCCTGACCATTTTCCCATGCTTGTTAGAGTAACAAATATTATGCACATGACCCCGGCCACCGCTGTTGGTCCAATCCCGATGCGAATGCCGCGAATGCCCACTCGCTTTCTGAGCGAATGTGGAACTGGGCCCATAGAAAAGGGCGACTGTCAAAGACACCCCGAGTAAAAACTTTTTCATTGTATCGCCTTTCAGCAATTCCAAATCCATTTCCAGCCATTCCAAATCCAGCAACTCCCGACATAGCCCGGCCACCAATGACTATCACCTAAGCGGGGCTGCGGACGCTTTGCGTTATCTGTTGAACCTCAAGTTCGCTTCCTCTCGCCTGCCAGGGCGAGGCTCAAACAACTAGAAAGTGGAGCGGTTTCCATTGAGATCGATGTCGACGAATTAGACTCCGGCGAGATCGTCTATCGCGGCGAGATCCACAGAGGCGAGCACACGCCGATCCTCGATTTCGACCTCTTCAACGCCGTCCAGTCAAAACTTGCCGAGCGGGCCGTCGTGCGAAAATTGCGCAGGGAATGCTACGAGCTTTAATCCCTCGACCGTGGTGAGATAGGCCAGCGGATCAAGATTTTATGCCACACAGCGGCGTGAATCCCTCGAATGGAAAGTGCTTGTGAGTCTAGATGCAGGTGGCTCGCGTGCTGTTTTTTTGCGCAAACTGTGGCAAATGTGCATCGGGCGGCGAGAGAAACGAGTGCGGAATCGCGAGAGATATTGCAAAAAAAAAATTGCGGCGCACGCTGCACAGCACCAATTGCTCTTCTGGGAGATACGTAAATGCCTCGTCCGCCAAAATCCATCCTCGTGCCAGCCCTCTGCGCCGGCACGTTCCTCGGCCTCTCCGCCGGGTTGGCTCGCGCAGCGGAGCCCGCCCCCACGCCGCCGCCAGCCAATTGGTGGGACACCTTCACGATAGGGGGCACGGTGGAGGCCGGCGTTACTTTAAACGGGGCCAATCCCGGCGACGGATTGAATTTCGGGCATTTGTTCACCGACAAGGCCAATACGCCCGTGCTCAATCAGATCCTGGTGACCGCGCAGCGGCCGCTCGACCCGAAGGCCACGGACTATGATTTTGGCTTCAAGGTGCAACTGATGTATGGGTCGGACGCGCGCTACACGCATTTCCTGGGCGAGGGAGATTATTTCATCAATGAGCTGAACCAGTTCGATGTCGTCGAAGCCTGGGCAACCGCGCATCTTCCGTGGCTGTTTGCGGGCGGCATCGACATCAAGGCCGGCCAATATGTCACTTTGGAAGGCGCTGAGGTTATCGACCCGACCGGCGATTACCTCTATTCGCATTCCTATATCTTCAATTTCGGCATCCCGTTCAAACATACTGGCATCATGACGGTCTCGCATGTCGATCCGCTTGTCGATATTTATGCCGGCGTCGATACCGGCGTGAACACGACCTTTGGCTCTCGCGGCGACAACAACAATGCGGCGGCGTTTCATGGCGGCATCGGGCTGAACCTCTTGGACGGGAACCTCACGATCCTGGCGACCACCCATATCGGGCCGGAAATTGCCAATACCAACGGGACCAACAACACTATCGATAACATCACGGCGTGCGGGTGCAATCCGAACAGCGCGCTTCGCTACCTCAACGACATCACCGCCACTTGGAAGATCAACGATTCCTGGAGCCTCATCACGGATGCCAACTATATCCGCGACGATGGGTTCAAGGCGGAGGGCTATGGCATCGCGCAATACGCGATCTACACGGTCAACGATTGGCTGAAGCTCGTTGGGCGCGTCGAGGTTTGGCGCGACAACAACAACTTCTTTGTCGCGGCCTTCCCCGGCAATTTCGATTTCGTCAACGCCGAGCACGGCTTTCTCAACACGGCGGTTTTCGCCCCCGCGCCAACCACCTATTTCGAGATCACCGGTGGTCTCAATCTGTCGCCGGCGCTTCCGCCGGGAACGCCCTGGCTCAAGTCGATAACCTTCCGGCCGGAGGTTCGCTACGACACGTCCTTGAACAGCACGACGCCCTTCGATGGCGTGAACGTCCCTGGCGGCCGGGGCTTCCCTGGTTTCGGGGCCGGCGCCAAGAGCTCGCAATTCACCTTCGGCGGAGACCTCATCGCGAAATTTTAGAGCGTGTCCCGAATAAAAGTTGCTCGACTTTTTCGTTTCCGGCTTGCCCCAACTCTTTGAGAATGAGCTGCGTCCCGATCAGATGGTTCCATTTGACCGGGATGCGTTCCAAAGGATTGATCCAGATCGCATTTTCTGGCGTGGTTATCATGTTGCCGCGGTCATTGGGCGCTGGCCAGGAAACCGCTGCCGTTCGGCACTCGATCGGCGGCGCGGGTCGCGAGAGATTGCATCAAAAAGATCGAGGTTTTGGAATATCCCGAACTCGGCATGGAAGCAGTTTTTTAGGATCGAAGTCGAGAATTTCCCGGCCTTCATCGGGATCGACGACAAGGGCAATGATTTTTTCAAGGAATTGAATTTGTGGTAAGATAAAAAAATTGGTCCGCCGCTTCAATTTGAGGAGTCAGACTTGTCGAACGTCTCCGTTCTTATAACTGACCTAGACAATACACTGTTCGACTGGGTTGAAATATGGTTTCACTCATTCAGTGCGCTAGTTGATCGAATAGAAAAAGATAGCAACATCCAACGTGAGCGGCTGCTTGACGAGATTAGAGACGTCCATCAGCGTCATGGAACATCGGAGTACGCATTTCTGATCGAGGAAATTCCCTCGCTACGATCTATGCATCCGAATGCTGATGTGCTTCAAGGGCATCTCGAAAAATACCCCTTCCGCGCGGCCAGCAAATCAGATTCAAAGAATCTCTTTGAATTTGACCAATGGGAGCGGTGCGGTGGGGCAATTGGGTTTCTTTGATCTGAGGCGGCGCTATGAGGGCCTCGACGCGAAGGACGATCCGCTGGT
>QHBR01000040.1 GCA_003244015.1 Hyphomicrobiales bacterium
CCGTTTGCGAGCCGATTGACAATTGATACACCCAGCCAGCGCCGGTCGCATCAGGCCCGATCGCCGGGTGGACCGCCGCGGGAAGGCGTCCTCTGATCTGCTGGAGATATTCCAGCACGCGCGAGCGCGCCCAGTACAGATCCGTGCCGTCCTCGAACACAACGAACACGTAGGAATCGCCAAACATGGTCTGGGCGCGCACGGCCTTCACCCTTGGCGCGGCAAGCAGGGCGGTCACGATCGGGTAGGTAACCTGATCCTCGATGACATTGGGCGGTTCATTCCACGCCGTATGAATGATCACCTGCACGTCGGAGATGTCGGGCAGGGCATCCAGCGGCATCCGGCGCTGCGCCCAGATGCCGGCCAGCACCAGAAGAAGCGTCCCGGTGAAGACCAGGAAGAGATTGCGGGCACACAAATCGATCCAGCGCGCGATCATTTACATGCTTCCTTCCACCGCCACGGAGAACTGTGCCGTTCTGATCCCACCTCATCCCTGTTACGTCATTCTGATGTTGCGGACTTGGGCGATGCGGAAGTTTCAGTGTCTGTCCGGGAACATATTGAATCGTTTGAGTGATTTGTGATTCAAGGCCGGAACCGGAGCGACAATCGCAATAGCGAGGACAAAACCGGCGACCCATGCGGTCAACACACGCCATGTGCGAACCGCTTCCTCGTCTCGATGATTCCAGTAACCGAGCATTTGTTTCAATATAACAATTCGCTGCTTTGGGGTAAAGGTCCAACTGTAGGAGGACTTTGGCTTACATCAAAGTTCCCTTGGGAATCCCTTCCGATTTCGTGAGCGTGCACATGCTCTAGGTGTGATCTTTCCATAGGTTGTCCATCCGGTCAGGACCGAAAAAGTGAGGTTGCTAAGCTTCAGTGTTCGAGATGAGGTGACTACGGCGTGGCTATAGCGAAGACCGAAGCGTCGTTTTTATTACCGAATTGTAAATATCGTGAGGAAGGGAGTACGGATTCAGCGACCTCGGACAGCATCGCAAGCCCTCCCGCACCGCAGCCAAAACTTAGACTACTTGTTGGCCGCGCGACCCTTATACTCAACGACATCGAACGTTCCTGGCGCGACTTGTACGACATCACCTCGCCCATCAGACTTTCGCAGACGCCGAACATCTCGAAACTTCACATCTCAACCGAGAAAGAATGCCAACCAATGCTTGCGACAAGTTACGAATCGCTGCTTGGGCAACCATTCGTCGGATCAAACGTTGACTGTCACCCCTCAAGGGGAGGAGGATTTCCTTATGACCAGCAAGATCATCTTATTTGCAGCCGCCGGCGGTATCGTCCTTGCGACCGGCGCGTCCGCCCTGCCTTTGAACCCGCTTCGGGGCGACAACAGCGTCGGTCAGGCTCACATGGTGTGTGACGAGTATGGGCGCTGTTGGGAGGTAAGCGATCCTGGCGAGGAAATCGTCCACGGGTTTTTTGGTCATCATCATCACGATGGGGATCACGACGATTGGGATCATCATCATCATCATCACGATGGGGATCATCATCATCATCATGGGGATCACGATGACTAAAGCGATTCTCCACTGACTTGGAATCAACCGACATTCCCCAGATGGGCGGCTGAAGGCGACCGTGCCTTCGCGGCGAGTTCTTCGCGGATCTTGATGACGGTAAACATGCCGCCCCCTTCGACCGCCTCGATTGTCGGGCCCGGCGACTGTCCATTGTAGCCACACAAATGCACATTCATTCCGGGCGCGAACTCACGCACGACGGGTTCGGCGACAAGATGAAATTCCTTCCAGCCGCCATTCATCCGCCAGGGCAAAGTCCAGCCGTTCAGTGTCACGACCGGCTGGTAATCGGGGCCGCTCGACGGGACCAACGGCGGCTGCATGGTCGTGGTGGTCGTGGACGGCGCCTCGGGAATGCTCGCCGCCTGCACCCGGCCACTCACCGCGCTCACGCTTGCGAGCCCCGCCGCCGTTCCTAGAAAACCTCTTCGAGACATCATGGCCGATCTCGGTTCGTGTTTGTCATTTGGCTATCAATTCCGCTAATTGTTGCTGGCGCCTTTTTTGGTTTTACGCCCTATACGCTATTCGTGATTTCAATTCTCAGTGATGACTGCCAGCCCGGACCTTTCGTCTGCCGGACGAGCCCCACCTCCACCGGCGATCGCAACCTGCAGGTCGGTCTTCGCGATCCAAAAGTCCCGCTTGGCTTCGATCGCTGCTATCGTCGAGGATGAGAAGATCGACGATTGGGGCCTGGAGCCGCTCGACGCCGCAGCCCGTCACGACCTCCTCGAAATCCTCGATGAGCGATACGGCCGCCGTTCGACGATCGTTACCTCACAGCTTCCTGTGGACCGTTGGCATGAGATCATCGGCGATCCGGCCTATGCCGACGCCATCCTCGATCGCCTGGTCCACAACGCCCACCGAATCGAACTCACCGGCGAAAGCATGCGCCGGACCCGCGGCAAACAAAATCAGAAAGCTTGACCAAACGGCATCGCAGATGCTAGAAAATCCATCGGCCAGCGAGGCTCGCCACCCGGGCGGCATCATTCCGTTACGGTGGGCGGCATCATCCAGGAATCCCGGGCGGCATTATCCCGTTATACCCGGGCGGCTTCGTCGGAATCCGCAGCTTGACGGAGTCGACATGATCGTCTTCACCGGCGGCATTGGAGAAAATGACGGGGAAGCACGCGCCGCGATCTGCGGCGGCTTGGCCTGGATCGGCGTCCGCCTCGACGAAGTTCGGAACCGGTCTGCGAACAATCCCATCAACGATCCTGCATCGCGCTGCCCGGTGCTCGTTCTCGCCTCGCAGGAAGACGAGCAAATCGCCCGCCATACCTGAGCATTGTTCCCACAGAGTTTTTCCTGATAGCCGTTCTGCAGGCCGACGCCTATGCAGGCTTCAACGCGCTCTATAAGGACGATCGCGTGCTTGGATTTACGACACGCAGCTCTATCGCGACTTTGTCCTGTTCCACCCGGCTCGCCACCCCGATAACTTGATCATCGAGAGTAAGCGGCAGCAGTCGCGGCTCCGTCGATGAGAAATTCCCATTCCTAGTGGTCTGATTCATT
>QHBR01000371.1 GCA_003244015.1 Hyphomicrobiales bacterium
AGGACGACCCCGGCAAGCGGACGCGGTTATCTGTCCGTTCAAAAAATCTAACCGCTGACCCCGAATTTTTGCCCGCCTGTGGGCTTCAAGGCACCTTCCGCTACCTCGGGACCAAAAAACCCGAAACCGCGCTGTACGGGCTTCCTGAGCAAAAATAGAAGACATCACTCCAAGGCAGAACCCGGCTTGACAAATGGTGGCAAATTTTGCCACCATTACTTCGATGACCCAAAACACGAGGCCTATCAACTGGATCAAGGCGGCGCGGAAGGATTTTGAAGATTTCCCGCCCGGAGCGCGTGACGCCGTTTTGGACATTCTCACCGCCGCCGCCGATGGCGGGTTTCCGGCCCACGTCAAACCCATGAAGGGCATAGGATCGGGTGTTTATGAAATCGCCTTGCCGTATCGCGGCGATGCCTACCGCACGATTTACACCGTGCATTTCCGGGAAGCGCTTTGGGTTATCCATGCGTTTCAGAAGAAATCAAAAACCGGAATCAAGACACCGCAAGCGGAGGTTGATTTGATCCGAAAACGGCTGGTTAGGTTGAAGGAGGAGCTTCGATGAGCGACGATGATTTTGATCTCGTGCACGGCAGCGGCAATGTTTTCCGCGATTTTGGCTATCCCGACGCCGATGTGCGTCAGGCCAAATGCCTTCTTGCCGCCGAGATCATGAAAATTCTCGATGCGCGGCAATGGTCAACGCGCAAGGCCGAGGAAGCAACCGGCATCAGCCATGCTGATTTCACCCGCATCAGGAAGGTCAGCACCGACCGCTTCACGCTCGACAGGCTTATGCTGATTCTTGGCAAGCTGGGGCAAGACGTGGAACTTTCCGTGACGGTCCGACCACGCCCGCAAGCAAATCACCCGGCCCCTGTGCACCGATAAGGGTTGTAATTCATGACTGATGCTGAACGGCGCGAAAAGGCCCTCTAGTGCGCATAGCGTCGGTCCTTGACATCGCCACGCCATCGAATGCCAGCCTGTCAGAAATCACAGAATGGATTGAGTGGTGGAAGCCATCCTACAGAACGGCACGGCGGCTTGTGGATTCGGGCCGGAACCTATGGTCAATGAATCGCAAATTCAACCCTAAAAACCCTTATCCGGCATCCCGTTTTGGGCTGGCGTGGCGTCTCCATGCCTATTTGGCATGTGCGGCCTGCCAAGCGTTCATCTCCGCGATTTCTTTTTTTTGGCTGCTGATGATGTCCTTGGCCATCTTCGTCAGCATCGGGTCAGTGCCGTATTTGAGATAGATTTCCGCCATCTCGACTGCCGCCTGATGATGGGGCTTCATCATCATGACAAAATCCTTGTTCGGATCGTTGGTTGGCGTCATGCCTTTCATCGCGTCCTGCATGCCCTGCATCGATTGTATGTAGTCTTTAGTCGCCGGGCTGATCGTCCCTTTCATGTCCATGCCATGCATTGAGTCGGGCTGTGCGTTTTGCGCGAACGCAAGCGCGGGGGCTGCAACGAGCAACGTTACAATGAGAACGGAAGAAGTTTTCATAGGTTTTCTCGCGTAGTTGAATGAGCGGGGCTTTAAGAGCATTTGCCATATACTAGCGCCACCAGAACCATTTGGACATGAATAACAGCACCGGCGTCAATTCCTGTTAGACCAGGTACTAGGCGCGAGGAGCGCACAGCGCCAAGGCCATCGGTAGCCGATGCGACCCGGCAACGGGCTAAAGCCTTTGTGCAGAATTCAAGAATTCTGACGAAGCGACTTTTGTACGAAAATCTGGGACTTTTGAGAGAGACGGAATCGGCGGGGCGCGGGTGCCAAGGAAGCCGCGAGCCCGAGCAGCGCGGGTTCCGATTCCATCCATTACAGTAATCCATTGGGCCAGTCCGGACAATCACGCCGTGGAACAGGGGTCGTAAACGCCACAGCGAAGCGCTGGTGTGCAAATATCTTGAATTCTGACCGCCTCGCTCAGGACAGTGACCGAATGACGTGAGCGAGGCCGAATCGCGATATACCCCACGCTGCCCAAGGCCGCTTTGATCCCAGTTGGAATGAGCCCTTGAAGGCGGTCACACAAGGCTTCCGCATCCTCATTGCCAGCTAGATTCGCAACGAGGTGATGAATGAGCGTCGTGCGCCGCGTGCAGTCCCGCGAGATACGCCGCGCGGCCCGCCTCGTCGGGCCAGTGGTGCGCGTCGAGAAAGTCTTGCGCCTTCGCAAGGAACTCGCGCGATTTCTGCAAAAACGCCGCTCTGCGGCTTGCGCGCGTCGTTGTAGGCGTCTGCCCGATAGGGCATCGCGTGAATGAATTCGCCTTCGCTGTAAAGAATATCCGTGGCAACATCGGCAAGCCGATTCATCTCCACAAACCGGTCGGGCATATCGCGCAGAAACACCGCCACGTCGTAGTCGGAACCCGGCTGCGCATCGCCCCGCGCGCGCGAACGTGAAGCGATGGCAGCGCTCGCCCTCGAATTCCTCATTTTGACGGCGGCGCGATCCGGTGAGGTGCTGGGAGCGCGTTGGGCTGAAATCGATCTTGCCGCCAAGGTATGGACGGTTCCTGCCGCTCGCATGAAAGCAGCTCGCGAACACCGCGTGCCGCTGTCCGATAGGGCGCTGGCGATCCTCGAAAGGCTTTCTTCGGCAAGAACCGGAGAGTTCGTCTTTCCAGGCCAGCGGCCGGGAAAGCCCCTTTCAATCATGGTGGAAATGGTGGTGCGGCGGATGAAGGCCGAAGGGGTGACGGTACATGGCTTCCATAGCGCCTTCCGCGACTGGTCCGGCGAAGAGACAAACTTCCCGCGCGAGATTGCCGAAGCGGCTTTGGCGCACGCGACGGGTGATGCGACGGAACGGGCTTATAGGCGCGGCGATGCGCTCGAGAAGCGGCGGGTGATGATGGAAGCGTGGGCTGAATATCTAGAAGCCCGCTTTCGTATAGTGACCCCAATACTACCGGCGGCGATTTAGGAACAAGTTGTTCTTTGGAAACAGGAACAAACTGTTCGGTGGATAATTACTGACAACAACACTCACCGGCATTGAATGTCGGCGTCATCGACTAGATATTCCATATACGCCGCGGCTATTGCACTAGCATAGCAAAGCTGGAGCTAGGAGATCTAGATGTCAAGTACAGAATTGCTTTCCGCTAAGGAACCGGCCCTTTGCGCCACTATTAATGACGCCGCCCGTCTGCTTGGGCTATGCCGCACACGGATCTACGAATTGATCGCGTCGGGCGATTTGAAATCGGTCAAGATCGGCCGGCGGCGATTGGTGAACCGCGCTAGCCTTGAGCAATTAGTTAACGGCGTGGCGGCGCGTCTCCCATGAGCTGCGACGCGGGAACCCCTGCCGCGCGAACGGCAGGGGTTATGGCGGCCATTGGTTTGGTCGCATTCCAGAAACTACCAGGAATTCAATAGCTTCCGCTGCTAGCAGCAGCGGCAGA
Source organism: Hyphomicrobiales bacterium (assembly GCA_003244015.1). Taxonomy (GTDB): domain Bacteria; phylum Pseudomonadota; class Alphaproteobacteria; order Rhizobiales; family Beijerinckiaceae; genus Methylocapsa. The sequence continues at coordinate 3,445 of QHBR01000371.1, forward strand.
ACCGGCGCAACCGCGCCATAACCAGAACAAGGACCTAGGAAAATGACAGACCTTTGGAATGCCGCCGCGGCCCATTGCGGCTCTATAGACGGGGCGCACATTAAATTCAATGCTAAAGTTGGCGAATTCACCGCGGACAAGCATCCTCTCGCAGACACAGCCAAGGCTGTTTTCATTATGAAAACAGCTAGAATTGGCAGTGTTAATCCGGACCCGGATAAAAACGGCAATTTTTCGCCAAGCTTTCTGATTTGTGGTCACGAAAGCCCGGGGACATTCCCCGAGGTCAACTACAACGGCGCGGCGCAAGCCCTGCCAGCGCCGCTGGCAATTGCCGAATTGATTAACGACGATTTGCCATTCTAAAGCTAAGCCTTACCGGCGGCCCAGATAGGGCCGCCGTTTTTATTGAGCAAAGGCTTTTTGCAATGACCAGCCTCACCTTGCGAGAAATTGCCCGCGCGCTTGGCGGTGAGATTTCCGGCGTCCAGGTTCTCGCGCCATCCCCCGGTCATAGCGCTAAAGACCGTGGCATGGCGGTTACGCTTGACGGCGGCGGCAACCCTATAGTCCATTTGTTCAACGGCGGAGACCCTATCGCGGCTAAGGATTATGTCCGTCAAAGGTGCGGGCAGGAACCTTCCAAGCCAAACGGGAAGGCTAAAACTGTTTGCTATGGTTTCTGTGATCCAGCAACAGGTGAAATCCGCTACCGCAAGGAACGCAGCCAAGATAAGAAATTTAATATTGATAAAGGACGCAATGGCAGCCCGCCACTTCTATATGGCGGCGAGTACATCATGAACATTGTCCCAGGCCATCCGGTCTGGATTGTCGAGGGGGAAGCTAAAGTTGATAGGTTGCGCGAGCTCGGCGCAACCGCCGTTTCAGGTGATACCGGGTCGTCGTCGAAATGGCTCCAGGAACATGCTGCTCTTCTTCGCGGCTTGCCGGTAATTCTATGGCCGGACAGTGACGAACCCGGCGAAAAATATATCGCCAGCGCGGCGGCGGCGATCAAGGACAATGATCCTGACGCCGATATTCGCGTTGTGCGGCCATTCGGGCCTCCTAACGGGGACAAGGGCAAGGACGTTTGCGACTGGACGGGGGATTTAGACGACCTTGCGGCTGGCGCCGTGGCATATGTCGCCTTGGCGCCTGGAAACGGCGAGGCGCCGGCGGCCCCCACTCCCAAGATCGCCGCCAAGCCGTATGTCTATCGCGACCCGAAGACCATCCCGCCGCGCCACCAATTTCTACACGCTGGCCACTACGTGCGAGCCTTCCTTTCAGCGACAATCGCCCCTGGCGGCCTTGGAAAGACAAGCCTCCAGCTTGTCGAGGCCGCCGTAGGCATGGCAATCGGGCGCGATCTTCTCAAAGGAACAACCGCCAATCCCCTCAAGGTTTGGTACTGGAACCTTGAAGATCCAATCGAGGAAATCGAGCGGCGGATTGGCGCCATCCTGCTTCACTACAAGATCGATCATGGCGCGCTGAAAGGCCAGCTATTCGTCAACTGCGACGAGCCCCTCGTCATCGCCACGCAGGTCAGGGACGTGACGGCAATAGCCGAGCCGGTGGCGGGAGGGCTCATCGACGAAATTATCCGGCTCGAAATCGACGTGCTTATTGTCGATCCGTTCGTGTCATCGCATAAGGTTCCAGAGAATGACAACGGCGCGATCGATGCCGTTGCAAAGACTTGGGCGCGCATAGCCAGGACGTGCAATAGCGCCGTCGAGCTTGCCCATCATATCCGGAAACCATCGAGCGGCAGCACGTCCGAAATTACCGTAGACGACGCCCGAGGCGCCGGCTCCTTGAAAGACGCCGGGCGATCAGTTCGCGTCCTTAATGTCATGTCAAAAGAAGATGCCGAGAATGTCGGGATCAGGTCTGACGGGAGGCGCAGCTATTTCCGGGCCGACGCCGGAAAGGCTAACGAATTTAACGGCACCAGATCATGACGTTTCAAAAAGGCCACCAAGTGCATGCCGGCTTTCAAAAAGGCCATCCAAAGCTTGGCGGGCGCAAAAAGGGAACCAAAAACGGGGCCCCCTACCTAGTCAAGCTTGCCGCCGCCAGTGCTGCCTATGAAGTGGTAGCCGGCCTGATTGCGCTTGGCAAAGACCCTAACGCCTCGTACCGGCGGCGGTTGAGGGCTTGGAACGCGGTAGATCGCCTAAAACGTGGGTTGTCCCCGCGCGATTACCCCATGGACGCGGATAAGCCTCCGCCCTGCCCTATCTGCGCCGCCCGGCCTCCTGAGCCGCCTGTGGCCGTCCCAAGGCCGGTTAAGGCCGTCCCTGCGCCAGTCGCCGCCCACGGCGCGTGCTATCCCCGCGGCCATGTCTTGCCGGGTGACCCTGACCCGAGGGAACGGCCGCCGGGTACTTTCACGCTTGGCAGGCGTTAGCGAGCTTCTCAAGAAGATCGATAAGGCGAAGGGGGCGGCGGAAGCTGGAACGAATCGTGGAACCACGCGGTCGGCAGATTCTAGCAGGGGTTTGGGCTTCGCGTTTCGGTTTTTTCGGCGGTTTTTTAGGCATGGTCAGTCACCTTTTAGCGGAACGGACAGCCGCGCGCGGGCGGCTTCTTTTCGTAGGCAAAGGGTCAGGCGGCGGCTCTGCGGATCGCGCCAGCACGACAATTCGCCAAGGCTCGTCTGCCCGGCAAGATGATCCGAACGCCGCAAACGCCAAAGAACCCGCGCGGTCGCGGGCCAAACATGAAAAGATTCGAAGTCGGGATAATAGCCTCGCGCTCCTCAATCCCGAAAAAATCCGACGTAAGGCTGTGCGCAAGGATCATAGGCGGATGCGCCCGGCTGCGGCATTTCCGCATGCCGGTCAAAACAAAGCCCGCCGCGTTCATGCACGGCTATTCGGTTTCGGCTTCGCCCGGCTTCGGTTCCCGGATCGAAATGCGGCCATTGATCGGCAAAGCTTCTAAAACTACGTCAAAGCCCTTGCCGTCTTTGTGCGGCCATGCCGCGCCTATCTTCGTCCAAAAACTGTCTTTCTTGCCGTCCTTCTCGTACTCGCGGACGCTGTAAGCGTGAAAAGCTGGTTTCGACATGGCAACCCCCTAGTTTCGTGAAGCCGAAAGCTTAAGGGTAAATTGTTGATATTCTATTTAAACTACCGAATTGATGTGTTTAGCAATAGAAACGGCGGCCGAAAGGCCCCGTCCGACTTCGATCCCCCGCCCTCGCCACCTTGAAGGCGCGGCCCCTCACCCGCCGCCGGGAGCGGATGAAAAGCGGCCAAACATGCCGGATTCGATAGGCAGGGTCTTCGCCTTCAAAAGGAAGCTCGGCCTCCGGCAAGGCGGCGGACGCGGAAGCGGGAAGGCTTGCGCCGCCTATGGAAGCCGCAAGGCCGGTTAAAAAGGCGCGCCGGTCGATCTCCATCTTTCTCCCTGCCCTGCCCTGCTCTGGCGGGCAGTGAATCATCGCATTTGGCCCGTGGCAAGTGTTCGGAGTAAAGGACGGGGGAAAACTGGCCGGAAGCGCCGGAAGCCTGTAGGCGGGCAAATTTGGGGCTTTGGCGTGGGTGGACTCCCGCTAGTCGCCATGCTGCTTTCGGAAGGCTTCGAAGGCGCGCTTTAGCAGTTCGTTTAGTTTCAGGTCGTGAGTTGCGGCGTAGGTCTTGAATTCACGCCGAAAATCACCCGAAACGCGAAAATTGAGGGGCGTTAGCGGGCTTCCCCTGCCCTCGCCCGCCGGGGCGGCGGCGCTGCGAGTCGGCATACCGGCAACCGGCGCGGCGCTCCCCTTGGTCGCTATGAGACCGGCGGAAAGGCTTGCGGTTTTGTTCGCGGTCATGCGATTTTTACCTTTCGTGCTTTCGTGCTTTCGTGCTTTCGTTCATGCACGAATTCCCACAACTCGGCCATTTCGGCGGCGCTGCGGCCTTTCGGGTCGGTTTCCTGAACCGTGCGCCCGTCGATCATGGCGGCGGCGTAGTCAACCCGGTCGTGCATGATCGCGGCGGCTACCGTGCCATGCGCGGAAAGCGCCGCCATGGCCTGAACGGTTAGCCGGGTGTTCGGCTTGGCTTGGGTGATGACGAAGGCAAAAGGCTTGCCCTCCTGCTCGGCAATCTCAACCGTGCTGCCGACGGCGCGAATGTCATGCGGACTTGGCTTTACCGGAATCAGGACAAAATCGGCCAAGGCGACAACTTGCCGAATAGCGGATGTGATGGCGGGCGGCGTGTCGATGAAAGCCAAGGCGTAACCGGCGGCGTCCAACTGCGCCAGTTTGCCCTTAAGTTCGGCCAAGGTCGAGGGCGCAAGGGTAGGCGTCTCGGCGGCGCGCGCGTTCCACCACGCCGACAAAGAGCCTTGCGGGTCGCTGTCGATCAAAACACTAGGCCCCTGCCGCGCAAGATCGGCGGCAATCGCAAGATTGCCGGTCAGGGTGGTCTTGCCGACTCCCCCCTTCTGGCTTGCCAAAACAATAATTTGCACGAATTCCCCCTTTCGTGATCGCACGAAAGCGATTTAAGCAAAAAGCACGAAAGCACGCAAGAGGGAAAAACAGGATCCGTGTTTAACAAAAAGAACGATAGCACGAAAGCACAAAAAATGGCTTTCTGGTTTTCGTGCTGCCAAATCCTACAATGGGTAGGGAAGGGCACGGTCGTCCCGGAAGTCATGTAGATTCGCATAAGTGGTAGGGTCAGAAAAAAAGCCACAATTACTAGTATTTCACCAGCAATTTTTGACACGTTAGTGATATATTTGCCAATCTCATGGGGAAAACGGCTTTATGTATTGTCTTATACTTGTAGCACGAAAAATTTACTCGTATTTAATGAGCACGTTAACCATGCTATGGAGCTGACAATGAAACATACACTCACGCTTGCTGTATCACTTCTTGCTTTATCGTCCGCGGTTGCTGAGGCCGCGCCATACGTTGAAGTGAACTTAGGCGGCTCTATCCCAATGGATACAGATTTCAAGAACTCAATTTCCCCTGACGCACAATTGAGCTTCAATCCGACTGTCGCAGTTACCGCGGCGGCTGGTTATGCTTTTGAGAACGGCCTTCGCGCCGAATTCGAGTACGGTTATCAAGCGCCCGACATTGATAAGCTGACAGGTCATGTTTTGGGCGTCCCGGTCACTTTCACGGGCAATGGTGCGTCTGTCACGGTGAACACGATTCTTGCAAACGGGTACTATGATTTCAAGACAGCTTATAAAATCACCCCGCTTGTCGGGGGTGGTCTTGGTGTTGCTGTCGTCTCGGCTCATACAAATGCACCCAATGCCACGCAGGTCACGCTCAGCTCAAGCGATACCGCAACGGTCTTTGCCTATCAGGCGACGGCAGGGGCATCGTACCCGGTAACCGACCACGTCTCTCTGACGGGTTCTTATCGTTATCTCGGAACGAGCGAAGGAACCTTCAACACGACACTGTACAACGGTCTCACACCATTTGGGACAAGTCCGGCAAAAGTCGCCTTCTCGGACAATGTCATTCGAGTGGGACTGCGTTACACGTTCTAAACCGTGGATGGGTGGCCGGGCGTTTCTCTTTAGGCCACGCGCTTTCTTAAGTCATGTTCCCTGTTCGACGCGGCGCAGCCCGTCGAAACCGCGCGAAGCGCGGGCAAAACTGACGTTCCCCGTCCCGACGCCTCCGCGTCACCGCCGCGCGCACGGCAAGTCACCCGAAGGGGCGAAGCGCAGTTGACCGCCGGAGCACGGTGGTACGCTTGGGCGTTAACAGGATGTTGAAAAAGGCGGTTGCGAATTAAATTTCTATTGAGATTGGCGTTCCATTGGATAATTCCACATCTGCAGGAACGGTGC
>QHBR01000219.1 GCA_003244015.1 Hyphomicrobiales bacterium
TATTTTTCGAGATGCCCGTAAGCCTTCCGTATAAATTTCCAGGTCTGGTTCTTCGTCAAACCAGACAAGATCGAGAGTTTCGCCGACCCATTTTGTGCGGCCGGCGTCGTACGATTTGAAGCCGAGCGTGCTTTTGCCGCCGGACACGTGCTTGACGGTTACGCTATCGAGGGCGTTCGGGACTCCCGTTTTGCGAGACCATGACACAATGGAATCGCCCGGGATCATGCCCTCGCCCCATTGCGATTCATCCTTGGGCTCGCCGAGCAAGAGACGTTGTATGCCGTCGCGCGTAACATCGCCCGTCTGAGACCCCGCCCAGGCCCTTACAGGGCGGTCCCAGCGCCTTCCGGACCACCAATCGGGATAGCGGCCCGTGAGGTGGATGGCTACTTCTGCTGCTCCGCTATAGGTTTTACCGACCTGATTCGCGCTCATAAGGCAACGTTCACGGTGGAGGGCGCCTTGTTCGTGGAATTCCCGCTGCTTGTCGTATGGGTTGTACCTCGTGAGCAATGATCGGCGGTGGCGGGCACCAACCTCATTAACGCTCAGATAAAGCTGTTCCAATTCCTCACGCGATAGAGACGGATTGTCGGTGGGACAGATGATTGGACGGGACTCACTCATGAAACTTATCCACAGTTATATCAATAGCTTCGTGGTCGGATGGGACGGATGGTCTCTCCGATGGCCACCAACCATTCAAGAGGCTACCGAACAGAACAGACTTAGGCGTTGCGCTATATAAACCCGTGTTTTTGGGCACCCCGTCATTCGGGGTCGATGATTTTAGCCTCAAGCATCAGTTCTGGCCCAGCCTGATTTAGCATTGAAGCAATTGATGCGCGGAGTTCGCTGTCCGATAGGTTAGCCACCCGAACATCAACAGCGGCAGTCACAGTTTGCATTGGGCGACCCCATCCTCGATCTAGCACAATCGACCAGGCCGATACTCGCACTGAACCCGGTTGATTTACGTCCCGGGCCATCTCGACAAGCGAATCCACCGCTTCGATCGTGTACGCTTGGCTTAACATCTTAACATCAAACGTCGTCCGGTTGCGCGCGCCCGGTGGGCGGCCACGCTTCGTCTCAACAGCACTCATCGGTTCGCCACCTCCTTCACGATCCAGGCGTTCAGGTATTGTGACCGGGTACTCGGTTCATTATCCCGTACGTCGATGAAACGCCATGCCTCGGCATTGGTGGCGAACACCTCTCCATCGACTGTCCAGTTTCCATCCGGCAGTCTCAGTCTCAGTCTCAGTCTCAGTCAGTCTCGTCAGTGTCTCAGTCAGTCTCGTCGGGATTGGGCTTCCCATGGTCTCATTCCCTCTCTGGGTATGGTTAAACTATATGCGTCATGCCCGTATGACGTATCACCGCTAGCTTAACTGGTTTACAGTCATACCCCCATGACGTCTCAGCTTACCTTAGCAGTGAGACGTCATACCCGTATGACGTCTCGTCATACCCCCATGACGTCTCGTCATACCCCCATGACGTCTCGTCATACCCCCATGACGTATAATCTCGTCTCAGCTTAGCAGTATGGATTGCTTAGTTCAAGGTATTTCGGCGGTACCATGTTGCTCTGCTTACGCCTTCCTTTCGCCATGGCTGTATAGTTCCTTTGCCGCCATTGGGTCGGGTAAATCCGGTACGTTTACCGTTCCAGCGCGGATTTACCGGCTCGTATTTCTCATAATCGGATGTTGGGAGGTCACCGGTCATGTCGCATTTCAGGTGCGTTAGCTGGTACTCGGCTGAAGTACGTCGTCCCAGAAACACCGACGGGGTTACGAGTTTTATGAAACCGGCTTCGGTAAGTTCTTTCATTGCTCTAGCTGCGCGGTCATGCGAGATATTGAGTTTATCTCCTAGCTCACGGCATGGGACGCAGAGTTTTCCGTTATTCCGGCCGTTGTAGCTATGATAGACTTCACAATATGCCGCACGGGCGGCCGTTGTCATGCGCAAGCGTGCCATTGCGTCAAAGATCGAAAACGGGATTAGGGCGAAGCGGGATTTGCCTTTAATCCCCCGGAAATTCTCTCGCTTACCCATTGGCCCGCCTCCGTGCGCCCTTTGCAAAAGCGATATTCCGCGATCTAACCCACCGTTCGACATCCGCCGAAGGTTCGGCTAAAAACGCTCCGGCGCTTGAGGTCGGAAAATGCCCGAATTTCTCCTTGAATTTGTGGGCTGCCCATCCCGGCTGATATCCGCGGCGGATCCCAATATTTGCAAGCATTCCATGCCAACGTGCTTGCTCTGCCCGGTCGTCGATATCGAGGCGGCGGATTTCTACTAGTTCGCCGTCATCGCAATAGATCTTCGAGACTGCAACCGGGGCAAACCCACACGCCGGGCAAACGTGCACCTTGGGCGGCCGTAGGAAGTGACAGGACGGGCACTCTGTCGGAAGGGGCACGCTAGCGTCATACGCGTCCCGGCGCGGCCCTTCGCCATCATCAAGAACTTGCGGGGGTTCTTCAGTTACAAAGCCCAACCGCAGATGATTGTCACTATGATCCAGGATCGTGAGAGCCTCCTTGCCATCCGCCGATCGAAGCCCGCGCCCAATAATCTGAGTGAACAAGATCCTAGATCGCGTTGGCCGTGCCAGGATTATGCAACGGACATCCCAATCGACACCGGTCGTCAAAACGCCGACGTTGCAGATAACCTTCAGCTCGCCGCGCTGAAATCCAACCCGGACAGTCTCGCGTTCCTCAGGCGTGGAAAAATAATCAACATAACCCGAACGAACGCCGGCTTCTTCAAACCGCAGTTGGACGGCTTTCGCATGGGCCCGGTCAACGCAAAAGCAGAGTGTCTGCCGATCCTCGCCCCGTTCCAACCAGGTCTCGACGATGTCGGCAACCAATGCCTGTTTGTTCATAGCCCGCGCGAGTTGATCCGGCTTAAAATCGCCGGCTACCGTCTTGACGCCAGTAAGATCCGGATGTCCGGGGGCGAAGACGCGGAAATCACAAAGGTGCCCCGTTCCGATTAGTTCTTGAATAGTCGAACCTACAATGAAGTCTTTATAGTAGTTCCCAAGTCCACGTGTCCATGGTGTAGCGGTTAGTCCGATAAATACTGTCTCTTGCCAGTCTGGATCGGCGAACCAGGTTTCGTAGAATTCAAACCATCGGTGGGCTTCGTCAATGATGACGAGATCGGCAGGCGGGATTTTGCGCCGTAACAACGTTTGGACGCTTGCCACTTGAAGCGGGCGCCGTTCGTCGGTTTCGGGATGATTTGCCTGGATAACGCCGATGTCGCGAAGGCCCTCGGCGTTGAATGCAGCCATCGCCTGATTGATCAGAACAATCGCCGGGACGACGAACATTGCCCTCCGCCCGCATTCAAGTTCATTCCTTAGAAACTCGGCAGCTAACCGTGTCTTGCCTGCGCCGGTAGGCATTTGAACGATGACGCGCATTGCCCCTGAAGCGAGCTTCCTTGAAAGCTTCCTAAGGGCTTCCTCTTGATGCGGCCAAAGAGGGCGGATCGATCCGCCCCGCGATGGGAACACCGTGATTTCCTGTCGCGCTGAGAACGAATTGTCTTGACTTGTGGGGACTGGCGGGCTATTTCTCGGACTGTTGATGTTCTGAAAACTTAATCTGCAATCGTCTAGATGCCCGGCCGCGTCCCCCGCGTGCCGGGCTTTGCTTTCGCTCTCTGTCATGGCGTATCCGGCCCTCTCAGGAGGGCCTCGGCGCTGTCAACGAGAACAATTCGGCGTCCGGCGATTAACACCGTATGCAATTTGCCGGCATTGATCAGGCGATAGCCCGTCGCTACGGAAGGGCCGTAAATCTCGGACCACTTTTGGAGGGTTAGCCCCCGACGGACAGACGGGGCGGTGGCGGTGAACTTTTGTGTTGCTTGGGGGAGGACTTTTGAACGCATGGGGCTACCTCATTAATTTGCAGGTAGCTGCCTATTAATACCTCTGTACACTCCAAAGCAACAGAACTATATGTTCCGATAGTGAGCTGTGGACAACTCATAGTCGTTGCGCTTATGCTCCACCGAGAGCCTTAATGGGTAGGGTTTAGTTATACACTGGCACCCAGATATTGTGCCCAAGTTTCCATAAGAACCCGGCGCTTTTCAAGTGCATCACCCCTCCGATAGCTTCTTTCCGTAGAATTTCCCGCAACGTGCGCCAGTGCTGCTTCGGCAATCTCGCGCGGGAAGTCGGTTTCTTCGCCGCACCAATCGCGGAACGAACTGCGAAACCCGTGTATGGTACAACCGGTAGGGGCCAAATTGGAAAGCCCGGCGCTTGAGAGATGTCGGGCATGTCCGAAGCCCGGAAAGATATGTTCGCTAGTCCGGAACTCGGTAAGCCGTTCAAGGATCGCCATGGCGGGGCTCGATAACGGGATTCGGTGCAGAATCGCCCCTTTCATGCGAGAGGCCGGAATTGTCCATATCTTGGATGCAAGATCGATCTCCGACCATGTCATGCCTAAAGCTTCACCGCTGCGACTGGCGCACAAAATCAGAAGCTGCAACGCCATCGACGCCATGGTGTCCTGCTGCCGCAGCTGCGCCATGAACGCCGGCCCCGCCTTATAATCCATTGCAGCATGATGGCCGCGAGTGCTTCCGCGCTTTGGAAGAACTAATTTCAGATTGCCGCGCCATGCCGCAGGGTTTTCGCCCACGCGCAAGCCATGCGCTTTCGCATAGTCCAACACCGCCTCGATCCGCGCCCGTAAGCGAGACGCCGTTTCAGGAATCTTTGGCCAAATCGGTTGCAAGACAGAAAGTACGGCCGCCATATCGATTTCACCGACTGGCATGTTCCAAAGCGGCGCGCAGTGATTCTCCAGCGTCGACTTCCATTGCCGTCGATGTTCGGGACTTTTGCTTTCCAGGGATTTCTTGGCGATCACTGCAGTCGCGCATTGCCCAAACGTTTTACGCGCAGCCTCAGTGGCCATCCCGGATCGGCGGGCATCTATAGGGTCAATGCCGGCACGAACCGCCTCACGCGCCTTCCCTGCTAACTGTCGTGCCTCGGCAAGCGGTACCCAAATAGCGCTTCCCAAGCCCATTTCCCTCACGCGCCCCCGTACCGTGAAACGGAATATCCACCGCCGGCCGCCGTCTTTCGTGATCGACAGATACAAACCGCCGCCATCCGAATGCCGGCCGTTGCGACTGATCCCGGCTATACCGCGTGCCGTAAGCTTGTTGCGACACCTAAGCTTAGCCATATCCGGAAAACCCACTTGACACCCCACGAAAGGTGTGAGATAACGTGGGTCAACATGCCACGATACGATACGGCGTGTCAATAGAAATACTATGGAATCAACGACTTTTGGCGCAGCCTGATTTAACCTGGTACACCGCCTCGGCGGATTGTATGTCCGGCCCACCGCCGGCGAGTGTGGCTGGGTGTAAGGGGAGGTGCGCCTTGCCTCTTTCGGAGGCACCTTAGTCGCGAGCCCGTTTCCGTAGTAGCCGGGCGCGTTGTAGACGCCCGCCCATCCGGGTGGCATGTTCTTGTCATAGGGCACCTCGAAAAATAT
>QHBR01000091.1 GCA_003244015.1 Hyphomicrobiales bacterium
GTATTTTTCGAGATGCCCTTTTATGAGGCCATCGTTACCCCTGAATTTGTCTCCGTAATTGACACCCTCAGTGATTGTTAGCTAAAACGCAACGTAATAAGCCCATGGAGATCGACTAAATGCTCAATGAACCTCGAAGCAAGCATGGGACTGACGCCTCTCCTGAGATTCGCGGTCTGGCACTCATCGGCGACCGGCGCACCGCGGCGGTTATGGACCGATATGGAAATATTCTCTGGTACTCCCCGGGGCGGTTTGACCGCCCGAGCCTGTTTGCGACTCTACTTGATCCGGCAGCAGGGTCGTGCGGCTCGAACTGCCCGGAGCGCAGCCCGCGGCGCGGCGCTATCTTGGTGAGAGTGGCGCCCTCGAAACACAGCTTCGTACGAGTGACGGTGACTGGCTGGTCACCGACTTTATGCCGGCTGGCCCGGGCGCTCCGGCTGGCCTGATATGCCGCCTTTTCTCCGCTGCTCCAAGGCGCGTGAGAGTGACCGTTTGTCCTCGCCCGAATTATGCACGCGATGCGGTACGTCTCGCCGACGCAGGTCGGGCCATTGTCGTGAATGATAGGCAGCACCTCTACGCATCGCATTCGCTCATCATCGATCAGGACGAGATCCACCTTACTCTGCCAGAGGGCGAGCAGGGATGGATGGTGCTCGCAGACTCGCCGCTCCTTCCGCCGGCGCGCACAGACCTCGAGCGATGGCTCGATATCACCCTTCGGCACTGGCACGGCATGTTTACACGTGTCACCTATTCGGGACCATACGAGAGCGACGTGGCTGCATCACTGCGCGCCTTGCGCCTTCTGTGTCATGAAGAGAGTGGCGGCTTTGTTGCTGCCGCTACCACGTCGCTTCCGGAGGTTCCAGGTGGTATCGGCAATTGGGATTATCGGTACGTGTGGCTGCGCGACGCCGGCATGATCATCAGTGCGCTCGTCCGCCTTGGCGGCAATCTTATCGAAGGAGAGCGTTTACTTGACTTCATTTGTTCCGCGCGCGGCAGTTCATCGAAGTACCCTCTCGCCCCCTTCACGACGCTCGACCACGACACGGCGCCGCAGGAGCAGGCTCTGGATTTCACCGGATATTTAAACAGCCGGCCCGTCCGAATCGGCAATGATGCTCGAGATCAATTGCAGCTTGGCGCCTTCGGCAACGTGCTCCTCGCCGCGAAGCTAATCTATCAGCGCTCACCAGACCGGCCACATTGGGAGACCGTAGCCGCTATTGCGGACTACTTGACCGCGCACTGGCGGGAGCCCGACCACGGTATGTGGGAGGAGAAGGTCAAACACCAATACACCGCCAGCAGGGTCATTGCCGCTTGCGCCCTCGACTCGATCGCCGAATTCTCGATCGACAAAGTCCAGGCGGCGCGCTGGCGGGCGGCCGTGTCCGACATCCGTAACTTTGTCTCAACTCACTGCCTCACGTCAACCGGCGCCTACGCCGTATTCGCCGGCAGCGAGGATGTGGACGTCTCGGCGGCGCTCTTTCCCGTCTGGGCGTACACAAACGCCGGTACAGCCGCGATGCGGGCAACGATCGAGGCGCTGGATCGTGATTACTCCTGGAAAGGCCTGCTTTATTGGCGTCATCTCGAAGGCACCGACTCCCGGACGGAAGGTGCCTTTCTTGCGAGTACGCTATGGGTCGCGCAGTACTGGATAATGCGTGGCGATACCGAGCGCGCTCAGAGAATTCTGGATGCGGCACTCGCCTACGCCAATGATCTTGGCCTGTTTGCCGAAGAAGCTGACCCGCGCAGCGGCCGGATGCTGGGCAATTTCCCCCAAACATTCGTTCACGCCGCTTTTATTGGCGTTGTTATCGACCTCAAGGCTGCCCTCCAGCAGCAAGGCACGCCTACTTGAGTCTACCCGGAGCACAAAGGAATGAGAAATGACGAAAAAGCTGGCCGGCAAAATCGCAATCGTAACCGGATCGGATTCGGGAATAGGCCAAGCCATAGCCGAGGAATTCGCAAAGGAAGGTGCTGATGTCACGATCGTTTATCTGAAGGATCACGACGGCGCCGAGAACACGCGCCGTAAGGTCGAGGCGGTCGAACGCCGCGCCCATGTCGTGCAGGCCGATCTGCGCGAAGAGAGCAATGTCGTGCGCCTGTTCGATGAGACGACGCGCAAGCTCGGCACGCCCTTTATCCTCGTCAACGACGCCGGCATCGATGCAACCGGAAAGCACGTCGCGGACATGCCGGTCGAGGACTGGGATAACGCGCTGAGAACCAACCTCTACGGTCCGTTCTATTGCTGCCAGCAATTTATCCGCGCGCGCAAGGCTGGCGGTGGGAAGGGAAAAATCATCAACATCACGTCCGTACACCAAGAAATCCCACGTGCCGGTGCGGCCGGCTACGACGTTTCCAAAGGCGGTTTGCGCAACCTGACCCGGACGCTTTGCCTCGAACTGGCACCTGACCACATCAACGTGAACAACATTGCGCCCGGTATGGTGCTAACGCCAATGAACCAGAAGGCGATCGACGATCCGAAGGAGCGCGAGAAGCAGGTGCAGAGCATTCCGTGGAAGGGCGCAGCGGAACCTTGGGAAATCGCCAAGCTGGCCGTCTATCTTGCCGCCGACGACGCCGATTACGTGTCGGGGCAGACTTTCACCATAGATGGCGGTCTCATGATGAACCAAGGTCAGGGTGCATAGAACGCCACGGGATCGAACAGCAGCCGGTATCCACGCCCTACATGCAAGACCGCGAACGCGTGAAGCCGCACGTCCAGCGTCTCCAAGAGCTCGTTCAGAACCGTCGCGACCATCAATCTTCCCGCGTGTCAAAAACAACGAACAATCAAACTCCGCCCACGCTCGTCCCGTGGAATTGTCCAAAACCGCACGCATTATAGTAGATTTAACACGCAGCGTTGGCTACGCTTCAAGGGCAGGCGAGTTCTCACTTCGGGCAAAGGCTCGCCTCACCCGAGCGGGGCACTGCCCGACTCGCGCACTAGGGAGTTCCCGAACAACAAGGAAAACACTTATGAGGCTATCGTTACCCCTAGCTTTCGCCGCGCTATTCGCTTTCAGTAGCCAAGTTTCAGCCAAAAATCTGGTCGAAACGATGAAATCGGCTGACCAGTTTGCGATCCTGCTTAGGGCTGCGGCCACCGCCGGCATGGACAAGATGTTCGCAGAACCGGGACCCTACACCGTATTCGCGCCAACCGACGCCGCTTTCAACGCGCTCCCGCCCGGCAAGCTCGACATGTTGATGAAGCCCGAAAACATGGGTGAACTGAAAAAAATCCTCGGCTACCATGTGTTATTCGGCCGGCTGACGACCAAGGACCTCGTGGCGGAAAAATCAGCCGCCACCACGACCATAGGCATGCCAATCGTCCTGGAAAAGAAGGACGACGGCGCGGTGATGGTCAACGACAGCGAGATCGCTCAGCCCGATATCGCGGCCGACAATGGCGTCATCCAGATGCTCGATAGGGTGCTGATCCCGGCAAAACCTGTTCAACCGAAAACGTGACGCAAAGCACTGTCGAGGAGGATTTCATGGCCGACACCGTCGTTGACCCTTCATACTCGTATATTCCGGGCATGCGCGCGGGCAGTATCGGCAGCCTGGGCGCAATCTTTATGCGCTGCGGACTCGCGGTGATATTCTTGTGGTTCGGCGCCATGAAATTCACCAGCTACGAAGCGGTGGGCGTTGCAGAGTTCGTCAGCAACAGCCCCCTGGTCGGCTGGTGGCATGCGGTTCTCGGTATTCAGGGTACGAGCAACATGCTCGGGGTGTATGAAATTGCGACGGGCGTGTTGCTGTTGGCCGGATTTGCAAATCCGCGCCTGTCGGCCGTCGGCGGCGCGATGGCCGTTATCACCTTCCTGACCACCCTGTCGTTCTTTTTCACGACGCCTGGGGTTGGTGAACCGCTCGCTGGCGGTTTTCCCGCGTTGTCGGCAAAGCCCGGCCAGTTCCTCTTGAAGGATTTGGGTCTGCTTGGCATTTCGATTGCTATTCTCGGCGAGCCGCTTTGGCGAGCGCGATTTGGCGCGGTTCATGCACGTGCGACGACGCCCGTGTCGGGGGGCTGGGACGAGGCTTCCGGCGCCTGGATTCTTCGCGTCGGGCGCATTGTGATCCGTTATGGGCTGGCGCTGATCTTCGTGTGGTACGGCTGCATGAAGTTCACCAGCTATGAAGCGACGGGGATCGCGCCCTTCATCGCCAACAGCCCGCTGGTCGGCTGGTGGCATTCGCTTCTCGGCATCCAAGGCGCCAGTTACATGCTCGGAGTGATCGAGATTGCGACCGGCATTCTGTTGGCGGTCTACACCGTCGCGCCGCGCGCGGCAGTGATGGGCGGCGCTATGGCGGTGCTCACCTACCTCATCACACTAAGCTTCTTCCTCACCACTCCGGGCGTCGCGGCGCCGATGGGATTTCCGGCGATCTCGGTCGATGTCGGGCAATTCCTGCTCAAGGATCTCGGACTTCTCGGCGCTTCAATCTGGCTGCTTGGAGAAGCGCTCGGCGCGGCCGCGGATCGCGAAAGCGTTCGGAGAACACGCCGGTCTGACCACCGAAGAAGGACGGCATGACGATGGTAGATGTCGCGCAAATGGCCGCAAAAAAACAAATGCATGAGTGAAATCATGACATCCGAAGAGAGGAGGATGAACGAAAAGCAGCAATAGCAGGGATTATGCAATTCCAACGATTCGGGCGTTCTTGCCCGTCGCCGTAACAACAAGCCAAGAGGAGATCCACATGCGTTTATATAAAACACTCTTTTGTGCAGCAGTGGCTATGCCGGTGCTCTTGTCGCCATCTCTGGCGCAAAACGATGGCGATCGCGATGGGGCACCTCGAAAAATATTC
>QHBR01000017.1 GCA_003244015.1 Hyphomicrobiales bacterium
ACCAGCCGCTGAAATCCATCGGCGCGTCCGATGGCGGCACGCCAATGTCGCCGAGATAACCGGTGCAGTACCGCGCCGGGATGTTCATGCATCGGCAGAAGGCGACAGCCAGATGGGCAAAGTCCCGGCAGACGCCTGTTCGTTCCATGTAGGTGTCCCACGCGGTCTTTGTCGGACGGGCATGCTCGTATCCGAATTGGACATGACCGTGGACGAAATCGCAGATGGATTGGACCCGCTGCCAGCCGGGCGACGCAGTGCCGAAGAGCGACCACGCAGTGTCCGAAAGCCGGTCCGTCTCGCAATAACGGCTACCGAGAAGAAAGGCCAGCGTGTCTTCCGGCAGTTGCTCGACCGCGTGCTGCCCGACATCCGGGGCGACGATGTCGGGAGTGCCGGAATCGGTTACGATATGGTCGGACGAGATGGTGAGGGTGCCGACGGGGGCAAGTATGCGGGTGCAGATATTGTCAAACCCGTCGCGATAGTCGACGGCTCCGATTGGCGGATCGAAGACGATGCGTTGGGCCGTCAGTAGATCGGCTTGCCGGGAGGGGTGCACGCTGAGGACGAGAACCATCGGCGTCGGTCGGGGGCAATCGTAAGTGATTTCGTATCCGATACGGATCTTCACCGATTGCGCTCCTAGGGCGAGTGGTTGCCGAGTGTCGAAGACAAACGGCGCGCGCTGCTCACGAGACCCGAACCGATCTCTGTATGTCGGAAGTGCCTGGGTTTGTGGGTTCCTCGGATGTCTGCTCCGAAGTAACGCTGACCGTGACATCCATGCCCAGAAAGTCGGACGGGAACCCGGTCCAGGTGCCGGAAAGGGGCACCGCCTGCCGCGCGTCGCGCACCACCGCGACGCGGATCAGATCGCGGTTACAGACGACGCCGTTGGTCGGATCGT
Source organism: Hyphomicrobiales bacterium (assembly GCA_003244015.1). Classification (GTDB taxonomy): domain Bacteria; phylum Pseudomonadota; class Alphaproteobacteria; order Rhizobiales; family Beijerinckiaceae; genus Methylocapsa. The sequence goes on from QHBR01000017.1 coordinate 911, forward strand.
ACTCGATCCAGCCCGCGCCGGGGATATAGACCTCCAGCCAGGCATGGGTGGCGCCGCCGCCGACCCGGCCCCCGTGCCCATGCTCCGGGACATAAAGATATCCGGAGACGAACCGGGCCGCCAAACCAAGCGAGCGGACCGCTTCGATCATCAGCACGGCAAAATCGCGGCAACTGCCACTGCCGAGCTTTAGCGTTTCGATCGGGTCTTGGGTACCCATCTCCTGCCGGGAGACGTAGGTGAAGCGCTCGTTGACGGCCCGGGTCATTGCCGCCAGTAACTCGCGCGTATCGGTTGGCCCCTGCCGGCGCAGGAATTGTCGCGCCCAGCGGTCAACGTCTCGGGCCGAGTCGAGGTATTGGCGTTCGATCGAGCGCAGCAGGTCCGGACTTTCCTCCGACCCGTAAGAGAAGGGAAAGGTTTTGGCGTAGTCCTCGATCTGGAATTCGAGCTCGTTGCTTGGCGAGTGATCGAGGCGGATAGTACTGTCGAAGCGCAGCTCGGTGGCGCGGCCGGAGAAGCGCGCGATGGCGACGCAATTGCCGAAGACGTCGTGGACCCAGCGCAGCGCCGCCGGCTCGGGCGTGATCTGCAGCCGCGCTTCGATCAGTTTCTGGTCGTAGCTGTCGCGGGGGCGCAGCATCATGCGATGCTCGCCAAACGACACGGCCTGCTTGTAGCGGTAGGCTGTGATATGGCGGACGGTGAGAAGTCGCATGGGCTCCACGAGGATGCTCTGCCGAGTGCGTATTATCGGCTTAAGGCTTGCGTTTGCGAGGGATATGCGACCGGCGGAAAATCTCCATAGGCTTGCTCTCCTCCTTCCGCTTCGGGCCGATGACCGAAGAACGCCGTCGACAGGCGAATCGTGATGGCGATCAGATAGCGCTGCAGAAAATCGATGAACTCGTGCAGCCCGGCGGCGAGAACCTGGTCGATCGAACGGGCGCCGAGGATCGTTCGCAATTGGTCAAGTCCTTCCGCGACATCGTTGCCGCTGCGCAGCGCGTAACGCGATTTGAGTTCAGTCGGCGCCTCTTCAATCTCGCGCAGGCACAGCCGGACCGAGCGCGGGAAGCCCGGGTTGAACAACAGGAATTCGGCGACGCGTGCCGGCGTCAGATCGCTCGAATGGATGCGGCGAAAGGCGTGATAACCCGAGGCCGAGCGCAACACCGCATGCCACTGGCCGACCTCGACCGGGGCGGCTGATCCACCGGCTTTGGTCAGGATATAATACTTGTTGTCGAGCAGCCGGGTTGTCTGATCGGCGCGCTCGATATAACGCCCGAGCCTGTAAAAGTAAGAGGCCTGGTCGCGATAGAAGGTACCCTCCGTGATACCGGTAAAGGTTTGGCAAGCTTCCTTGATCTCGGTCAGCAGCCGCGACAGGTTGCCGGGCGCCAATTCGCCAGGATCGACCGCCATCACGCGATTGTAGGTGACATTGAGCTGCACCCACATCTCGGTCGAGACCAAGGGCCGCAGGGTACGCGCGTTTTCACGCGCATTGGTTACCGCGCTGACGATCGAGGTCGTGTTGTCCGCATCTGTCAAGTAAAAGCGGATGACGTTCTCGGCGCTGGCCGTCTTGTGTTTGGCGAAAAATGCGTCCTCGTCGGTGTTGAGCTGCACGATCGACAGCCAGTTATGGCTGCCGCTGCGGTCCCGCGAAAAGGTTTCATTGACTTCGAGGATCCGCGCCAGGTTCTCGGCGCGCTCGACGGAGCGGGCGAGCCAGAAAATGCATTCGGCGTAGCGGGCAAGCAGCGGAGGATTATTCATGTGTGGACGGCCCCCGTTGGGCAAGAGGGTTGGCGGCGCTTTGACGATCGGGTCAGGTTCATTCATGTGTCCGGCCTGTTGCGTGCGGCACCAGGCCGCTGGCCATGATGGTGTCGGTGGAGCGGGTCCTCATCAAGCTGCCGCGCTCGATGCGCGTTGAATCACGCAGGTTGTCCCGCTCCCCGGTTTGACCGATCGGCATCACGCTCGTCGTTCTCTCCTGCCCAAAGCGGTTCTGATTACCGGGTTGCTGCTGATCTCACGCGGCAGCAGTGGGGGTTGCGCGATAATTCTCTTCCCGCGCCATGACGGCCCAGGCGATCCGGGCCATCTTGTTGGCGACCGCGACGGTGACCAGCCGGGCGGGTTTGCGATCCAGCAGCCGGTTTGCCCAGATGCTGATGGTGGTTGCCTTGCGCCGTGTGTAGCGGACGACGGCGGTGGCGCCGACGACGAGCAGATGGCGTAGATAGCGATCGCCCATCTTGGAGATGCCGCCTAGCCGTTCCTTGCCCCCGCTGGAGTTCTGGCGCGGCACCAACCCGAGCCAGGCGGCGAACTGGCGGCCTGATCGGAATGCCCTCGCGTCGAGCACGGTGGCGGCCAACGCGGTGGCGGTGATGACCCCGACGCCAGGGATGGTTTCGAGCCGCTGGCTGGCAGGATTGCTACGGTGCCAGGCCAGCAGTTCGGTCTCGATCTTGCGGATTTGTAGCGTCAGGGCCTCGATCAGTTGCGCGATCAGCAGCAGGGTTTGGCGTGCCAGCTCGGGCAGGATGCCAGCGCCGGCGTCGAGCACCGGCAGCAAGTCGCGCAGCCGCGATATGCCTTTCGCGGCGACGACGCCGTACTCGGCAAGGTGTGCCCGCATCGCGCTTACTTGCGCCGTGCGCTGCCGCACCAGCAGGTGGCGGGCCCGGTGCAGCATTAGCACGCTTTGCACCTCGGCCGACTTGATTGGCACGAAGCGCATGGTCGGTCGCGTCACCGCCTCGCAGATCGCCTCGGCATCGGCGGCGTCGTTCTTGTTGCGCTTGACGTAAGCCTTCACGTAGGCCGGCGGCATCAGCCGCACGTCGTGCCCCAATGCGCGCAGTTCACGAGCCCAGTGATGCGCGGTGGCGCACGCCTCCATGCCGACAAGACAGGGCTCGAGGCCACCGAACACTTTCAACAGCTGATCGCGGCGAACCTTGCGGCGGAGCACGGCCCGGCCTTGGTCATCGATGCCATGAACCTGAAAGACGTTCTTCGCGATATCCAGACCGACGGTGATAATCTGCATGGGACGGCTCCTGCCCTCGAGGTGGTGCGATTGACGGTCGCCACCCTGGCACATCGCGATGCCGTCGGGTCGGGGGCCGTCCACCCCATCAAGCAGTACACCGTGTGCGCATCAAAGATTCACGGACAGCACGACCTCGATTCTATTGTTGCGTGATGACAACGGCCGCCAGCGTTTTTACACAGCCTGGCCCCTAGGCGACCTTCGGAGTAGCGGCGCCCAAACCGTCGGGCTGGGAACCAGCCGCGCCGATCAGCATCGAGATCTCCGTCAGGGTGCGGCAGCGCTCGCTTGTGGGGGCGACGGAAGACAACACTTCCGCGGGCCCGCACATCGGGGATGCAGGGGTGCGCCTGGCCGGCTAGTATCGGATCGCAGATAGATACGAGCCGATAAATCAATACATCGGCCAAAGGGGGAAGCGCGATGTTGGCATGGCTGCGAGATCTGACCTCGCGGGAACGCCGAACGATGCTGGCCTGCTGGGGCGGCTGGACCTTGGACGGCTTCGATCAGCAGCTATACAGCTACGTCGTCCCCACGGTCATCGCGGTATGGGGCATGTCGACCGGCGCCGCCGGCACGATCGGCACCATTACCGTCGTGACCTCGTCATTCGGCGGCTGGTTTGCCGGTGCGCTGGCGGACCGCTTCGGCCGCGTGCGCGTGCTGCAGATCGCGATCCTGTGGTATTCGGTGTTCACCTTCCTGTGCGCCTTCGCGCAGAACTTCGAGCAGCTGTTCATTTTGCGCGGTTTGCACGGGCTGGGGTTCGGCGGTGAGTGGGCCACCGGCGCGGTGCTGATGGGCGAGGTGATCCGCGACAAGTATCGCGGCCGCGCCGTCGGGCTGGTGCAGACCGGCTGGGCGATCGGCTGGGGCGGTGCGGCGCTGGTCTACACTGCGGTGTACTGGCTGGTGCCCAACGAGGCGATGGCCTGGCGCGTGCCGTTCGGCATCGGGCTGTTCCCGGCGGTCTTCGTATTCTGGATCCGCCGCCACATCGACGAGTCCGACGTCTTCAAGGCGCAGCGCCTGGAGCGGCCGAAGGTCGGCATGACGCACCTGTTCTCGGCCTTCCGCGGCCCGCATCTGTGGACCACGCTCAAGGTGTCGCTGATGGTGGCCGGCGCGCAAGGCGGCGGCTATGCGATCGGCATCTGGATGCCGACCTATCTGCGCACGGTGCGCCATTTGTCCGCCACCGGCACCGGACTCTTCGTCGCGGTCCAGGCATGCGGAGCGTTGATCGGCTTTTTGATCGGCGCCTACCTGGCCGATGCGATCGGCCGCAAATGGACGTTCATGATCTCCGCCGTTGCGACAATTATCATGGTGTTCATCTATCTCTACATCCCGGTCGGCGACACCGCTCTGCTGCTTCTCGGGATCCCACTCAATGCCTCGATCCTGATGAAGTTCGCTCCGATGGGCCCGTATATGACGGAGCTCTACCCC
>QHBR01000054.1 GCA_003244015.1 Hyphomicrobiales bacterium
AGTTAGAGTCGATCCACTAGTACAGGCGGCGATTGGTTCACAAAAAGCCGCTCCTGCGAGAAAGTGAAGCTGCTGCCATATTTTGTATTGTCCACAGATTCGATTTTGACGACAGCAAAGCCTCTGTTTGCCCCTGCGGTTATAGGGCCAGCTGCCGTTTCATAGCCTTTGCATATGCCGACCGGTCGATAGGATATATTGGTAGGATTGCTGGAACTTCGACCGCATCCGGATAGCGCGATAGACCCTGCAAGAAGCATTGGAACGGACAAAAAACATAGTGTTGATGTTTTCATAGCGCTCTTTACCTTTAAGCGACTTAGTTATCCCGAGCGCAAGGAAATTTGCGCATCAGCACAAGGTATGCGGCAAATTCACCTTACAGGCTGGCACGATATATTGCCCCTCGTTTCTTAAGCGAGCGCTGGGGTCAATGATGGAAGATCCCTGCACCAAGGACGAGAACTAGCAACATCGCTAGCAGCACGTACCCTGCGTAAGCATTGACGTGGCCAACGTGCATTTTGCGAATCACGGCCGCCAGCGAGCGCAACCCCTCCACCGGCGGACTTAGAATCCAGCGATCGACGATATGAATTGCAGTGTGATTGCGTACGATGGCGGTTCGAAAGTGACGGGCAACAGCTTCAACACTGTCTTCATTGGCGCGTGGACTAAGAATGTTCTCGAATATGACGCGTACGGGATTGGAGAATCCTGTCGCGGTATAGGTCATTGTCGGCCACAGTCGGCGCAGCCCGCCGTCCCAGACCTCGCTTCGGGCAAATGCGCGCCGCGAGAGAAGCCGAAAGACAACAAAGCTGAACGCTAATATCCCTGTGAGCGTGATCAGCATATAAGACGTGGACATCGCAAAAACGACGGGGTTCTGTTCCCCGCCGCGGTGAAGAACAACCAGGCCGCGGCCCGGCAGCATGCTTTGACCGACCTGCGCACCGAGATCGTGAAACTCGGTGAGAAAATTCGGCGCGATGTTCTCGCGCCGCTGCACATCCAACATAAAGAATGGTGGGATGAGTGCAGCAGTCGCGTTTTCAGGGACGAGCGGTGCGCAGGCTCGGTCGATTATAGGAATTACGTAGGTGGGCAAAATTCCCAAAAGCACGCAGAAAGCTGCGAGCAATGCGAGCGGTGCCCGCGTGCCCAGAGGAGCTTCGGTGGCATTGGCTGCCCCTTCCGAACGCGACATACCGAGGAACCCCATGGCGAACACTTTCGCAAAGCAGGTCACCGCGAGGCCGGCGGTCAACGCCAGCATGGCGCCCGAGATCGCAAACACGATTTTGATTGGAATTGAGCCAACCAACGTCGAGCGCAGGATCGTTTGCAGCGTCAGCCATTCGCTGACGAAGCCGTTAAGCGGGGGAAGTGCAGATATGGACAGGACGCCGATAAGGAAGAAGAGGCTTGTCCACGGCATCCGCCGAACGATGCCCCCGAGAAGGTCAAGGTCGCGGGTGCCCGTTCCCGCCTCAACCGCGCCAGTGCCGATGAAGAGGAGCGCCTTGTACACGGAATGATTGACGAGATGATAAAACGCCGCGATTAGCGCGATGCCGGCGACAATTTCGTGATCCGTGGTGAGGAAGATCATTGCTGCCCCGACGCTCGCTGTGACGATGCCCATATTCTCGATCGTGCTGTGCGCAAGAAGGCGTTTCATCTCGGCCTGAACGGTAGCATAAAGAATGCCGACCAATGCCGAGATGCTGCCAATTGCCAACACGATCAGGCCAGGCATCGCTCCGCTTACGGGAGCGAGATCGAGATTAACGCGCACGATCCCGTAAATTCCTAGGTTAACGATCACGGCCGACAGCAACGCCGAGATGTTCGTGGGCGCGACCGGATGGGCTAGTGGCAGCCAACTGTTGACCGGCACAAGCCCGGCCTTCACGGCGAAGCCGAAGAACGACAGCAGAAAGATCGCCCAGCGAATCCCGTCGCCAAACGGCGGCATGGCGGATCGCATATGCGCGAACTCTAGCGTGCCAGCGCCGCCGGCGAGAAGAATGAAGGCAGCTGCCACTGCAATGGTGCCGGCCTCACTCATGGCGAGCATGACGTAGCCGGCCTGGGCGGTTTCCACGCGCTCGTATTCGAAATTGACCAGGAGGTAGCTTGTGATCGACATCAGCTCCCAGGCAATGAGGAATGAGATCGCGTCTCCGGCAAGGAGGATCAACACGATCGAGGCGAAAAGCACGTGATAGACGATGCCGAAGTAACGAAGGTTGTAGAGCGCCTCGTATTTCGCGAGGTAGCGGCTTGAGAAGATTGACACCGGCAAAAATACCAGTCCGGTCGCAATCAGGAAAAGCGCCGACAGGGGATCGCCCGTGAGCGTCAGAGTCCCCAACGTGAGGACTGGCCACAATTCGACCCGGAAGGACGCATTGGCTACGAGGAGCAAAGCGCCCAACACTAGAACATTGAGCGCGGCGAGCGACCCCACGATCGAAAGCGCGAGTGGATTGAACCGTGGCGGCACTAGGAGCGCGACGATGACCCCCACGCCACACAGCGCAAAGAATGTTATGGAGAGCCACACCTCAGCGCTCATTCCTTGGCATCCTCTGTTGGGTCGATAGGCAAAGATATGCGGTCCGATGGCGGCTTTCTTTTCACCACGAGAAGAAGTGCATGGAGGATCGCGAGCGGTGGCGGTGGGCAGCCGGGGACGATCACGTCAACCGGGATAGTTTCGGCCGCGCTCGCCGAAGCGGCAAAACTCGGGCCGAATACGCCGCCCGAAATCGCGCATGCGCCGATCGCCACGACGCGCTTTGGTTTCGGCATGGCTTCGTAAGTCTTCCGCAATGGAAACCGCATGGCATCAGAAACCGGACCGGCAACAAGCAGGATGTCGGCGTTCCGTGGGGTCGGTGTGGTGCAGAAGCCGAGGCGGTGCATGTTGTAGTACGGATTATTGAGCTGGCGCGCCTCGCTCATGCAGGCGCCGCAGGCGCCAGCGTCAACAAAACGAATGTGCAGAGAGCGGCCGAATGCCTTTTCCAGATCCTGCGCGGCTGCTGCGCTGTCGGCACTGTAAGCGGCCCATTCATAGCTTCGCTCCCAATCCGCGCTGACGTCATCCGCATCGCGCCAGCACCGGAAGCAATGAACACAACGGCCATAATCGATCGCCGCCCCGCCATCCTGCCGCTCGATCGCTTGCGTCGGGCACAGCTCAACGAGGCGTTCCACCTCTGCAGCGGAGTCCAATAATGTTGCGCGTGGGCGCCCGGGCGAAACACCGGGCGTGTCGTCCTGGCGCACCGGATAGGCAGTTGTCTTGATCCCTGTGCGCAGGCCTTTAAACACCCAATTTGTCATGGCTCGCCCTCCTACCGGTCGCATTCCGCATTCGACAGGCCGAAGCTCGCGAGGATGATAGGAAAGTCCTGGAACGCGAAGTTTTCGGCCGCGAGATGAAAGCCATGCCAGTTCGTAAAAGAGGGCGGCGTGATGCGGTAGCGCGCAACCGTGCCGTCGCCGCTCAGTCGTACCCAGTGAAACGCGGCGCCGGCGGGCGCTTCTACCGCGCCCAATGCAGCGCCGGCGCACCAGTCGACAGGATCCGCGCAGGCCGGTCCGTCTGGAAGGATTTGCAAGACATGGCGGATGATCATAGCCGCCTGTTCTGCTTCCTGAAAAAAAATCCGCAGGCGTGAATAGCCGTCGCCTTCCTGTTCGACTGGAACGGTGAAGCCGACCGCATCGTATGCGGCATAAGGAAATAATCTGCGCAGATCACGGGCAATGCCTGAGGCGCGCGCGACGGGACCGACGAGACCATAGGAGAGCGCCTGCTCGTTGCTTACGCCGCCGACCTCTTCGAGACGGTCGAGGAAGCTGCTCGAATAGCGTAGCATGCCGTGCAGTTCGTGCAGCCTCCCGACGATCGCCCCAACGGTCACGCTGAGATCGCTGCAGGTTTCGTCTTGAATGTCGAGAGCCAGACCGCCCGGCTTCAACGCGCCGAACAGGTAACGGTGCTCTGCGACCTTGCAGCTTAGGCGGAGTAAATCCTCTTCAATGAGCGCGGCCTGGCTGGTTGCGACGGCCAATGCCGTCGAATTGCATATTCCAGTGATCACCGCGGCATGATGACGAAAGCGTTCTAACTCCGCTAGCACCGTGCGCAACGCCTGCGCCCGCGCCGGCACTTTCGTTCCACAGATCGCCTCAATGGCTTGGCAAAAGGCCAAGCCATGCGCAAAGGCCGCAGTGCCCGAGAACCGCTCGGCAAGAAGCAGAACGCGGCCAACGTTTTGTCCCTCCGCAATCTTCTCCACGCCGCGATACTTGTAGAAAAAGCGCGGGATGGTGTGGATCACATCCTCACCGACAGTTTCGAGCAGGAAATGCGCCGACTCGGCGAAATCGGAAAAAACCGGTCCGACGGGCATGGCAAAGGCCCCTGGCGCCACCACGATCGTCGGGGGCTCCCATTTCGGGTCTGCTTCCCGATGCTCAAAACGTTCGTGTGCATCGAAATCGTGGCGCATAGGATTGGTGCCTTCCGGCCAATCTTCATGAAGGATGAATTCCCCAAGCCGCGGGTGGCCTTCGAACTTCAAGCCAAACAAGTCTTCGGCTTCGCGTTCATGCCAGTCTGCAGAAGGTCCATGAACAAGGCCGCTGATGGACGGCACTGCGGTCGTAAGCGCATCGAGTTTGGGTTCGACGTAAACCCACGGGGAGTTCGGGCCCTTGTAGAAAATGTACAGGAGCGACCAGCCATTGTCGGGCAACTCTTCAACGATCAGGGTCGCGAACGCAAAATCGAGATCGCGACTGAGCCATTGGCAAACCTCGACCAGTTGATCGCGCCAGCAATTCAGTCGACAAATTCGCCCACGCTGATCAAGTGCGGCGGCGACCCGGCCTTGCCATACATTGTTGCACAGTGCAGCGAAGTTTGCGGAAGTCAGCGCATCTTCGGCGACCGGCTTGAGCATTTCCATGATCACCTAGCCTCCCATGGCGGTCGCCGCCATCTGCAGCAAATGCTCCAGCGGCGAGGGCACATAGATCCCGATGAGAAGCAAGGGAACGGAAGCGAGCGCAAGCGTTGCTTTGCACGACGCCGGTATGACAACCGCTGGCTGGTCACGGTCGGGCAAGCCGAAGGCCATCAGGTTGATGTGGTACATCACCGCACAGAAGGCGACCACGACGAAGAATGCCAGTATCCCGATAGCAACGTATTGGCCGCTGGCGAGGCCCGCCTTCAGAATCACGAACTCGCTTACAAAGACAGCAAACGGCGGCGCTCCGGCGATGGCAAAACCGCCGGCGAGGAGTGCGCTCGCCGATAGCGGCGATGAGCGGATCAGGCCGCGAACAGAGGCGATTTCCTGTGTGCCAACGGCCATTACGGTGATGCCCGCCGCGAAGAAGCAAAACGATTTGGCAATGGCATGTGCCGCCATCTGGTAAGTGGTACCGAGATGAGCATCCATCCCGCCGAGGCCGGCTGCCACGAGAATGATTCCCATGTGCTCGACGGTGGAAAACGCGAACATCCGCTTGAAGTCGTGGACCGTGATCAAGAGCAGCGTCGCGATTCCCACCGAAACCAAGCCGAATGCGATGAACCACGGCTTCGCGTCAAGTCCCGGCGCGCTGCCGACGATCGGAAAGAGCCGAAGAATGACGTAAAGTACCGTCGTGGTCTCGACGCCTGAGAGCAGCGCGCAGATTGAAGCGGGTGCCTGGCTGTGCGCATCGGGCAACCAGGTGTGCATCGGGACGAGCCCGACCTTGGTTCCGAAGCCAACAAGGATCAGCAGGAAGGCCGTCCACAAGAGCGCAGGCGGCATATGCGGCGCTGCTTCGACGAGCCCTTGCCATGTGAAGGGATGGAAGCCCGCGACGCGCGATCCCCAGTACAGGATGAGGAAGCCAAGAAGCGCGAAGACCGCTCCAAGAGTTGTTAGGATCACATATTTCCACGCTGCTTCGAGTGCCTCGGGCGTATCCTCGAAGCCGACAAGGAATGCTGACAGCAGTGTTGTCAGCTCTACCGCAATCCACACCAAAGCGACATTTGCCAGAAGCGGAACGGCGAGCATGGAAAGGACGAAGAGGTTATAGAGGCCGTAGTAGCGCTGCAGATTGCCTGCACTGCCATGCCGGATTCTTTCGGCGATATAACCCCAGGAAAAAAGCGCCGAGGTGAAGCCAACAAACGCGACGAGCACAAGCACCAAGACGCCCAGCCCATCGCACGTCAGCCATTCGCCAGGTGCGCTCACGTGCCCGGCACGCGATGCGTCCAATGCCACTGCAACAGCGAGAGCCGAGATAATTGCTGTTGCGGTAAGCGTGATGGGTGCGGCGAGGCGGCGGCCAGTTGGAAGCATTGACAATCCGCCGGCGAGAATCGGAATAATGAAGATCGCGACCAATTCCATGATTCAACGCTCCCGCAGCGCTGAAAGACGGCCGACCGCCGTCGTTCCAACGCGCCTGTGGATGCTGCGCGTCAACAAACCGACGACGAGAGCGATAACAGCGACGTCCACGGCGGCGGCGAGCTCTGCTATGACCGGCAGCTCCGGCGCGATCGCGATACCCACGAAGAACACGCCGTTCTCCACGGCAAGTAGTCCGAGAAGCTGCGGCACGGCTTCCCGCCGGACGACAATCGTGAAGGCACCCAGGAACATGGCTGCGATTCCAAGCGGCAGATTGATCTGCTCGAACGGAACTTTGACGGCACCAAGAAGCGGATAGGCGACAACATAGGCCAGAACAATGATGCCGGCCGCGAGCAGCAAGGAACTTGGAATATTGAGCACGCGTTCGATCTCGCGCGTTCGGTACACCTCCGCACCGACCGTGCGCCGGAGCAGCCACGGTATCATCAGCGTCTTCGTTGCGATCGTTATGGCAGCAACGGCGAGAAGATGAATTGAGTCCAACGCAATTCCTATGAGACCTGCCGATAGCGCCAGCAGCAAAGACTGCATAATGAAGAGCTGCAGAGAGGCGAGGACTTGGCGGGTTGCCACGAAGCCTAACGCCGTGAGCAAAAACAGCGCGCCGGTCAACGCATCGAGGGCAGAAATGACCTGGAAAAACGAGCTGTTCACGGCAGCACCTAAATTTCCGACAGCCGTGTGATCATCGCGACAACCGAGGTTACAAACGCGGCCCCAAGAAATTCCGGGATGCGGAACAGACGCAGTTTGGCAAGCGAGGATTCGATGGACACGAGAACGAGAACGAACACGAAGATCTTGAAAAGCACGAGCGGAATCGAGAGCAGCACTTCGCCCAAACTGAATCCCCGAGCCAATCCCCACGGCGTGACAAGCACGTTGAGAAAAATGCAGATGAGGACGAAAAACTTCATGGCGCCCGCCCATTTCATTAAGGCGGCGCCACGACCAGAATACTCGAGCGACTTCGAACGTTCGATCATCGCAAGCTCAAACTGGCCAGAAGGGCTATCGACGGGAATGCGTCCGTCTTCGGCGAGGATCAGCATGAGGAACGCGATCATCAAAAGGACATGCGACGGCTCGAAGAAGTTCGCAATTGGCGTGATCCAGCGCATCTGCACGATGTAGGGAATCGTCGAACCTGCGACGAAGGAGACGGTGAGAAAGACCACTATGAAGACCGGTTCGGCGAGAAATCCCACCATGCGCGTGCGGCTTGCGCCCATGGGTCCATAGGGATTGGCTGTGTCCACGGCGGCAAGAGTCGCGAAAAAACCACCCAGCGCCAGAATGGATCCACCGCCCAGCATGTCGCCCATGAAGGCGAAAAACAGGGGGTAGCGTGTCAGAACGGGAATGAGAAGCGCGACGAAGATCGGCGCGGCAAAGGCGACATATGGCGCAGCGCGAAAAATCCAGGAACTATATTCCGAACCTATCTCATCCTTGTGAAGTAGTTTCCAGATGTCGCGGTATGGCTGAAAGATGCTGGGACCGCGCTTCGATTGAAGGATTTCCTTGAGTCGGCTAGCGACGCCTTCGACCAGCGGCGCGAACGCCAGCACGACACATACCTGAAGAAGGTTGTAGCCAATCCGCGCGAGCATGAGCGAGCCTCCTGCCTTAGCTCCACGGCTGCTTGGCGCTCGTTCGTCTTGATCGTGGCGACGGTTGGGGGGAGTCGGACAACGCGGCACGGGCCGCCGAACCATCCGCCCTACTCGACACCCTACGCGTCTCCCGCACCCGACGAACCGAGCGCAGCAACCGTAGGAGTCATCAGCCTAACTGGACGGTCTCAGCGAACTCCATCGCCGACGACATGCGGGGCTCGATCGCCCGTCTGCCATCCATTTTTATAACGCATGGCGCGTGTTGACGCAATACGGGCGGCCAAACACTTTTTCGAGCGCGAAGGATATTTCGCCGAGCGTCGCCTTGGCCCGCGCGGGCCGCGTTGTATTCAACCCCAAGCAAAGTGCGTTCAATTGCCGGACAAGGCACGCAAAGGCGGAACTCTGGTCTTAAATGGGTATACCCTTGCAATACGATGGCATAAGACAGGTTTTCTGTCTTATTAGGGTTGCTTTTCGTGTTATAATACGGTATTTGTAAATGGTTAAAACCCAAACAAGACATTGAAATCACACATGGCTACTTATGGATATGCTCGGGTTAGCTCCTCCGATCAATCGACCGAAACCCAGGTTCAGAAGCTAAAGGCGGCGGGATGCCAGGTCGTCCGCACGGAAAAATTATCCGGGAAAAGCCGGGAGGGCCGCGATCAGCTGGCGACGGTATTGGAATTTATCGGCCCTGGCGACGTGTTGGTTTGCGTAAAGCTCGACAGGCTCGGGCGTTCAACGCGGGATGTCCTTAATGTCGATCCGCAGTTTGCAAATCAGGCTGGGGCGGACTTCAAGCCAGCGGTGGGCTCACGACTCCAAAATGCGGGCGCGAATCTCTACAGTGTTGGCGTTGTCTGGGATTTCAACAAAAATCCGCGCCCGTCGAGCGGGGCATTCACGATGGGAGCGTTTCAGCCGACATTCCCCAGATAGCCTCCGGGTTGCTCGCCAATTTACCCCGTTCCCGTGTTTCAGGCAAGCCTGCGCCGTTGCCTGCGCCGTTGGCGCGGGCTGTCGATGGGGATGGGACGAGCCGGCGCCATGCCGAGCGTCGAAAATTGCCGAATTTTCCGTCATCGAGGCGCATCTCTCCCG
>QHBR01000295.1 GCA_003244015.1 Hyphomicrobiales bacterium
GACGCTCATGGCACTGCTCTGCCGCGTGGAAATCCGATCCGATCGCGTCGACATCACGCTCTCTCGATGCCGCTTGACCCAGCTGCTGGCCGGGTCGATTGATCTGAAGATGCAGCTTCAAGAACCTACGAATGAACCCGATGATATGGTGAGATTGACGGTGCCGGTAGGCCTGAAGCGCGCCGGTCGCGAAATGCGAATGCTGGTCGAGAATGCCGATGAGCAGACACCAGCCGATCCCAGCTTGCTCAGAATCCTTGCGCGCGCGCACCACATTCAGGCGCGCCTGATCCATAACCCCAAGCTGTCCGTGCATGATATCGCTCGCGAAGAGCAAGTGTCAGCAGCCTACCTCTATTCCCTCCTGCGTCTTCCCTGGCTGGCGCCCGACATCACCACGGCCATCATCAATGGCCGAAAACCGCCGCAACTCACCGCCCAGACATTGATGCGCCTGACGCCGCGGCTGCCGGCCGGCTGGGCTGAACAGCGAAAGCTGCTCGGCTTTCGCTGAGAACACATCGTCGATTCTGCGAGTTTCCGCCTCCAAACACTTCGGCTTCGCCTGACGTTAGCTGCTCCGCCCGCGAAAAAAGTCAACCACGAAAGGGCGCCGGAGAGATTTTCATAATGGCCGCAGCCGAAATCGCGCGTGAAACCGTCTCTGCCGCGAAAGGCTTTGAACACGAGACCGGTAAACCCCGCAAATTCGCGATAAAATAGGCTTCCTAGGCAGACAAACCCATTCGCAATATCAAATAGTTAATAACTGGCTGACGAGCCAGTCGCTTGCGAACCTGTCTCGGCTGGAAATTCCCTGCTATCAGGGAAAAGAACAGTGAAGTTGGGAAAATCTAGTCCTCCCTAGCCTGATTCCCTACAACATTATGCAGCACAATCAATAGCTTGATGGGAAAATTCCCTATGAGGCATAGCAGGGAATATTTGTCTTCGAGCAGGGAAATATTCTGCGTCTGCAGGGAATTGCACGGAAAACATTTCATTTGTCAAAATGGTGCAAGGCCACTGCCACGTTGCTGAACAGAGCATCTAACAAATCTCCTGGCACGCTAGGCTCTTGCCGCAACAACGACATCGCCTCAGTCGGCATCGCCGGGAACCGGAACGCTCGGTGCGTTCTGGCTGAGATGACGAGGCGTCGCCCGTCGAATGAATTATGGATCGTGGCATGGATTGAGAGAAATCTGTCGCGTTCCTGATCCCTAGCATCTTTTGTTCTCGTCGTTACCGAGATCATGGGTTGCGGCACGCTAAAGGACCGCAGGTCATCTGTGACCGAAGGCGGCAACCAATGTGATCGCCTTGCGCGCGTGAACCGGATTCCTGTGGATTTCCAACCCTCCATCATCTGACAGCCGCCATTTGCCGGACGCTTGCGCGCATACTTGGACGCGCGCTGATAGGAGGCCATTTGATAAGCCGAGTCGGTTTCGACGGGCCTTTCAGTTGCTGGGCGGGAGTACGCGGTGATGAGTTTGCAGAAGGCGTCGGTCGAGGAGGATCGATGGTCTCCGGTCGAAGTGCTGATCTGGATTGCGACGCGGAGTCGGCGATTCATGGACGCGCTCCTGGGGTTGCCTGTCTCCTTTGTAGAAGATGTAGAATACCATCTCTGGCGGCTTCAGAGTGAAAACCACTCTCCTCATCCATTGAGTCTTTCCAACGCGCTGCTTGCATTCCGCGAAGAGGTTGAACGCGGACGCATTCGTGGGCTCGAATGGACGTTCCCGCGAGAAAACGACGGAGCGATTTGCATGTTCAATGTACACGAATTCACGCGCATGGATATTTCGTTCCGAACGGAGGATGTGCTTCGTACCTGGCCCGGTTGGCCCCCTGCTCTGGCCTGGAACACGGCAAAGACGCGCCCATGGCAGGCGCCGAGGGGTATTCCCAAAGTGTGGATCAGGAGCCTTCCCTCGGGTGACTATCTGCCTATTGCCGAGGTGGTGGATTTGTTGGCGTTCGGGCGGCCGAAGATGGCCATCGGCCTGTCTGACATTGATGAACACGCGGCGCAACTGCGCGCGGGCGTTGCGATTGTAAAGGCCGCGATCGACGGCAAGATGAAACTGGTCGGGATGCCATGCGAGCGATGGCAGCCCGCAGCGCATCTCTTGCATCGAACAGGCCGTCGCGTCGCGATCGGATCCGAAACGCTGCATGATTTGATACCTGTTCCCTTTGGGGGTCGCGATTGGCTTGGGCCGCGTCTCTATGCCGACGAATATGCGGAAATCGGACACGCGCCGCAAAGCGTAAGTTTTTGTGACGTTAGGGTTGAGCGGGCGTCGCTGCTAAAATGGTTGACCACGGTATCAATCAAAGCTCCCAGGCTCGGGAGAGCCGATGTGACAAAACTCGTCCTGAGCGAAAAGGGGAACCCGTCCGTCAGCATCGACAAAATTGTGAACTTGGTCCAAGCGAAAGACCCTCTCTTTCTCCGGGAGCAGATCAGAGAAATTGCGCATGAAATGGGAGTAGAAGGCAGCGCGGGCGGCCAAGAAAGAATTCCGCCGAATAATTCGGCCAGGAATTTCAACGCGCATTTAGGCAGGCCCGCACTTCTGCATTAGGGAATCATCTCAAACCGGAGATAGTGCCCTCGATTCGGCTTTCCCGGCCTTTTCGAGGCGCGAATCGCGTGCCGTCACTCTTCTGGTGTCGACGCCGGCGAAGAGGAGAGATGCACGGATGTCCCAACTTGGAAATTGTTCGGGCGGACCTCAGCCTGAGAAATATGGCGCATCGCAATTGGCCGTCCACTACGAACCGATCGTGGCATTGAAGCTTGATCCACAAAACCCCCGGCTGCACAGCCGCAAGCAGGTGCGGCAGATCGCCAAGAGCATCGCGAGTTTCGGCTTCAATGTGCCGGTGCTGATCGATGCACGGCAGAGCGTTATCGCGGGCCATGGCCGGATCTTGGCAGCGAAGAAGCTCGGCTGGACCGAGGTCCCGGTGATCGCGATCGAGCATCTCGATGCCGCGCAACGGCGCGCCTTTGCAATCGCGGATAATAGGTTGACGGAAAACTCGACCTGGACGACCGGCTCCTGGCCGAGCAGCTCAAGGAGCTATCCATCCTCGATCTCAGCTTCGATCTCGAGGCAACAGGTTTTGATATGAGCGAGATCGATTTTCGGATCGAAAACCTCAGCGAAAAGCCTGAGGCGCCCGATCCGGCGGATCAGCTTCCTTTCTTGCAGGAGCAGGCGGTCAGCCGAACTGGCGATCTCTGGCAGCTTGGACGCCACCAGCTGTTCTGCGGCAATGCGCTCGACAGGAGCAGCTTCACCATCCTCATGGAAGGCAAGACCGCGAATCTCGTCTTCGCCGATCCGCCCTATAATGTTCCGATTGGGGGCCATGTCAGCGGGCTTGGTAGGGTGTGTCATCGCGAGTTCCCCATGGCCTCAGGCGAGTTGAGCGAGGCCGAGTTCACGCGGTTCCTGGCGACGACATTCGAACAGCTCTGCGCCTTCAGCCGGCCGGGCAGCGTGCATTTCGTCTGCATGGACTGGCGCCATTTGCGCGAACTTTTGGGCGCGGGCAAGGACGTTTACGGCGCGCTTGCCAATCTGTGCGTCTGGGTCAAATCGAACGGCGGAATGGGCTCGCTCTATCGCTCGCAACACGAACTCATCGGCGTCTTCAAGAATGGCAAGGCGCCGCATCGTAACAATGTCGCGCTCGGCCGGCATGGCCGCAACCGCAGCAACGTCTGGTCCTATCCGGGGGCAGCCGGCTTCGGACGTCAGAACGAAGAAGGCGTTCTTTTGAGCCTTCACCCGACGGTCAAACCTGTCGCGCTCGTGGCGGATGCGATTCTCGACTGCTCGAGCCGCGGCGATCTCGTGCTCGATGCCTTTCTCGGCAGCGGCACCACGCTCATCGCTGCGGAGCGCACCGGCCGCACTTGCTACGGCATCGAGCTCGATCCGCTCTATGTCGACACGATCATCCGCCGTTGGCAGGCCTATGCGGGCGAGGTCCCGCGCCATGCCGTGAGCGAGCAAAGTTTTGCCGAGCTCGCCAAGGAACGTGGAGGACAGGTATGATGAAACCTCGTTATGATGTCGGCTATGGCAAACCGCCGCTTCACACCCGCTTTCGCAAAGGCCAATCCGGCAACCCAAAGGGCCGCGGCAACGGCACGAAGGACTTCGCCACCATCTTCATGAAGGCGATGAGCCAACCCGTAACCATAAACGAGAACGGGAAGCGCAAGAAGATTTCGAAGCTCGCTGCCGCCGTGACTCAACTCGCAAACGACGCGGCTCGCGGTGACAAGAAATCGATCCAGGTCGCCTTTGCCCTGTGGCAGGCCCTCGAACCGACGATCGAGACACAAAGGCCGCAAGTGATTGTCGTTTCCGGCCCGCTGGCGGGGAGTGACCGCACGATCTGAACATTGGGGACTCGCCTCGGGGCTTTTGCTCCGAGACGGGCGTGCTCGGCGCTCTGACTGGCATCCTTGGCGCGATGATGGCGCTGGAAGTTATCCGCGAAATCGCCGGTTTCGGCGAGGGACTTGTCGCAGGCTCATGCTCGTCGATGCGCTCGGCATGCCAACGTCTTTCTTTTCAGGGCTTTTTGCGAGGTGGGGGATAGTTCAACGGTAGAACAGCGGACTCTAACTCCGTTAATCCTGGTTCGAATCCAGGTCTCCCAGCCAGGGAGTCGGGTCTCCGGAGTATTATTTCCCGGTGGGGTAGAATCGCCGACATTCCCGCGGATTAGGTTGGCAGAGTTTGATGCGGGCGTCCTCGGACTTGAACTGCTAGTCGACTTTGGCGTGATGGGCATTGCGATCAGCCTCCCATGCGGCGAATTTGCTTGTCGGGCTCGCGGCGGTCGAGACATAGCGACGCGAGAATGGTGAGTTCGGAGTCCCTGGAGGCGCGTCACGACGCAGCGTCTTGAGCCTTGTCAGAGCTTTGACGCAGCAAGTAAAATCCGGGAACGTGACAACGCGCAAAAAATGACAATCATGATCCGGCAAGGCAACGAAACCGCGTAGGCGCGGATTTTGGTTTAGAATACTTCGGAAAGCAGGAAGAGGCGCAGTAAACGACGAAGCGTGTCATGAACCCAACTGACCTGGTGGGCAGTCATCGGGCTGTTCCGGTCAAGAGCTTCGCTCGGGGAGGAGATCCTGTCGCTGCGCCACCAGCTCGATTTCTTTTGTGTCTTTCTCCATACGCCGCATTGTAGCATAATTGAAAAGGCACGCGAGAATAGGCCGATGAAAAGCCTAGAACGTTTCTTGGGGCAATTTTCACTCACAAACATCCGTCCAAATAAGCCGTGTAATGCTGCACCTCTTGTTTATTGGTTTCGAGGAGCCCATATCGTTATGGCAATGTCGATGCCGTGAGGTCTCCGTTGCCAGATTTCCAGCGGATAAGAGGAACCCGGTGACCGTCCGCACTACCCGCACGACGATTTCGTTCTCGCAGCCATTCAAACTCCGCAATCTCGATGATATCCAACCGGCCGGTGACTATCTTCTCGATACGGATGAAGAGCTGATTGAGGGCCTGTCGAGGCTGGCTTACCGGCGCGTCGCAACATACCTGCATTTACCATCCACGTCGCGTCCGCAAACCTGCACCGAGTTGCTCTCGGTCAGCCCTGCGGAACTCGTTGCGACGTTGGAAAAAGATCGAATTGGCAGAGCTTAGTGCGAGGCGATCCGCTTCGCACGCTTTGCCTCACCCATCCGACAGGAAAACTCATGACCGGACACATCTTCTCAGTAGGACAGCGCGTAAGCTTCGATGGGCGAGTAGTAACATACCTAAGACGGACTGGAGTCTTCACCGTCACGAAGCTATTGCCGCCAGAGGGCGCGGAATTGCAATATCGCATCAAAAGTGAAGGTGAAGCCCATGAACGCGTCGCGAGCGAGCATGAACTCCATGCCATGGAGTTGGGTAAGTCGATTGTTGTGGGCGGATCGCGATTGTCGCCGATAGATGTAAACGCGGCGCGCGTTTTCGCTCGGCTATCTTGAACGACCGTCCGGGTAATCAGTTCAAAAACGTCAGATGCCGCGGTGGATTCACGGCCAGACGGCGCTGAGGGGTAGGCCGTGGCATTCGCTCTCTCACGGCCGCCACGCGATCTGCTTTCTATAACACCGTCACACAAGATTGAGTCGACAGACACGGCTCCAGGCGTTGCCCGATACGATCAGGAACAGCGTCCCGAGATCAGACACGCCGTAGTTGTTTCTCTTATTTCTTTTTTGGGTTGGCGGCTTCAAGCGCCTTCCTCTCAATCCAGGCGAGCGTCGAAACAGGCGCCACTTCCTTCGGTTTCAGCGCTTTCGGCTTCTTGGCTTCACGATTGCCGTGTCTGTCACTTCTGGCCATGGCTTCCTCCACGATGGACCGGTTGCAATAAATCCGACGCCGACAATCGATGATAACTCTGCGGCCCCCGTGAACGCGAATAAGCGACACTCGCGGTTTCCTGGATTCGGGCACGATTAACGTCGAACACGTGCAGCAATGAGGCTTCGTCTCGATTCGCATAGGGGCTTATCTTAATGAGGGCTTCCTCATCCATATGGAACGCGACCTCGGACGCGGAATCGTGGCCCCAAAAGCAGACGCATTGTCGTGTCGGACTGTAATTTCGGCTAGCGTTTGGAAAATGGAGTGTCATCGGTGTTCCCGTAGATACTGTACGGCGGGGTCATCTGAGGTGACGCATTAGCCCGTCTGGTGGCGGTCCGCCATCGCCGCAACGTCAAATCTGTCTGAGTCAGCCGGGAGACCCCTCACGAGTTAAGGCCGAGATGAAAGGCGAGGTACGAAACGCCTTCGATCTGAGTTCTTGAAAGAATATATAAGAACAAAACTCATTAATATTAGACACCGACGGCGATTTCTTTCGCGATCACGTTTGCGTCCCTCCTGCAGGCATAGAGTGCGAAAACGTCGTCTTATCGGCGGATGCCGGGTCATTGCATGGCCACGTTGCATCACAAAAACACATGCCAATCACGGCGCGTGCGCGTCTCTGTAGCGTGCACCCAACGAGTTGGTCTTTGCATTTAAGAAAGGCGTGGCGACATCGAGATGGCCTAGCAGGACCGGTACACTTTTGCGCCGACATCGCGGCACCAAGCCCGTTCACGGGTACACTTTGCCGGTCTTTTTTTCGACCGCCGCTCGCGCCGCTGATCATGTTGGACTTGATAGGCGATGCCCGCATGACAGGCGCAATATGGTCCTTGGCCCGGCAGTTTCTTCGCGCCGCAGAAACGAAATTCAGACTGTGCCGGATCTCCGATCGGCCAACGGCACATCGACTCGCGCAAATCCAAAATGGTGACGGGTTCGGATATCGGAACCACGACGTCCCTAACTGTCTGGAACGCGGCAACTTCAATCACGAATGGGTGTAAAGCCAGAGCGGTATTGCCGACGACTTGCGGACTGTTTGCATGCTGGTGGGCCGCGCGCCGGGGCGCCTTTTGGTGCGGCGGCGAGGCGGGCACGTTCCCCGGGAGCGCCTTGGCACGGCCCGATAGTCCGAGCCGGTAGACCTTGCCGATCACCGCGTTGCGGCTAATCCCGTGGTCAAGCTCGCCAGCGATACGGCTGGCGCTCCAACCTTCGAGCCAGAGTTTTTGCAACAACTCAATTCGTTCATTGGTCCAGGACAACGAGGCCTCCTAGAAACTTGCCAATTTTGAACTGAGAGTCAAAACATACACTCCGTGCCCGTCCGCACGATTCGATGCGACACAGTTTCAAACTGCCCACCGCACGAGATCGCGAAGCGCAAGCGGCTTTGCGCGATGTGCGGCTAGCGGCCGAGGGCGCGCCCAAAGCGAGCATGGCCATTCGCGAGGACATGACGCTGTCCGACGGCGGGCCGCGCGAGGCGTGGTTGAATCAGAAAGCGCCCGTCGGGGGGAACTCAACGGGCACTTCTGACTGTGAGGGGCTCGGGAGCGGCCATAGCTTCGCAACGTGAACAAAAGTTTAATGCGGGTTTCCTTAATGTTGCGTTAACGGCCGGCGCTCGTGGCCCATTGGAGCGGCACGCGCGTGCGGGCATTTTCCTGCAAGGCGTCGCGGCGGTCCGTGTGTGCAACAAGCTCGGCCTGACGCTCGTCTCCGAGAAGACCGGCGAAGAGCGCGTCTACCGCATCGTGGCGAACGCTGTCTCGCCGAAGCGCAAAGCCAGGCCGGGTCGCAAGGCGTAATCGGCATGCCTCGCCCATTATTCGATCGCGAGGCGATCGAGGCCGAGATCGACCGCGTGCGGGCGCTCGGCCTCGACGAGCTTCGCACCCTGTGGCGGGTGACGTTCCGCTCCTCCCCGCCGCCGGCCTTCACCAAGGACCTCATGGCGCGGTTCATCTGCTGGCACATCCAGGAGCAGGCCCAAGGTGGACTTGAGCCGAAGACCGCAAAGCTTCTCGATGGTCTCGCACGGGGCGCCAAGCCGGGCGCGGATCGCCCCAGGCGCCTCAAGCCCGGCACCGCGCTCCTGCGCGAATACCAGGGCGAGCGGCACACGGTCACTGTCGTAGCAAACGGATATTTGTGGCGCGAGACGACCTATGCAAGCCTCTGATTCTGCGAGTTTCCGCCTCCAAACACTTCGGCGTCGGGCAGGCGCAGCGCATAGCGACGGCCGCGACGATGATGGACACCGTCATCGTGCGACTGGAAAAAGCCGCTATTGTCCGCGTGATTCATCAGGAACCAGCGTTCTCCGGGATATTCATTGGCATCTTCTGGCTCGGGCCATCCGCGTCGAGGCAGACCTCGTCGATCAGCTGTTCAATTCGAGTGAGAAACGTCTTGCCCGGCTGCTCCTGCTGTTGGCGAACTTTGGCAAGGACGAGAAACCGGAGCCGATCCTCGCGAAAATCAGCCAGGAGACGCTTGCGGAGATGATCGGAACGACCCGGTCCCGGGTGAGTTTTTTCATGAACAAATTTCGAAAACTGGGGTCTTATTGACTACAACGGCAGAATCGAAGTCCACAGTTCATTGTTGAATGTCGTTCTGCACGACGAGCCGCATATCAACACTTAAAAAATATGCTCATATTGCCGACGCTCGAATCCATGTCGAGCACGATGCCCCTCGGCGGACGGCGAGCTTGAAGGCGTTGTCACATTATTGGAAATTGGATGCGACTCCGTCGGAATCTGTGGCTACAATCACGCCGCGGCGACGACTTCGCGCCACGTCTGCAGGGCCGATGCCCTTAAGGATCGGTGCGTTCTTGCCGATGTGAGATGACGTTGGACGTTGAAGATACTATGGGGCGCGGCGAGGACAAAGCGCCATCGTCGCTTGGCAACAATCGACGGAGTGTTCCATGTCCCAGCCAAACAACTTGCGCAGATGCCATACGACCCTTGATCAGGATAGCTCGCTCATCGCGGTAGTCGAGATGAGTCAGTCGAGTTGGCTTGTCGCTGGCATCGTACCCGGAATATCGCGCCAACCAGCGACGAAGCTGAAGCCGGACCAGACGGCTCTGCTCGGGCTGCTTCGGCGCTGGCAGAACGAAGCTGCTAAGGCGGGACGCAGGATTTCACGTCTTGCCGTGGCCTTTGAGGCTGGTCGTGACGGATTCTGGCTGGCGCGCTGGCTGCAGGCCCGTGGTATCGAAGCTTACGTCATTCACGCGACGAGCATCGCCGTCTCACGTGAGCATCGGCGAGCGAAGACCGACCGGTTGGACACCGAGTTGCTCAAGCGAGCTTTCATCGGCTGGCTGTGCGGGGAACCGAATCATTGCAGTATGGTCCTGATCCCGAGCCTTGAAGAAGAGGACGCCAAACGGCCGAACCGCGAGCGTGAAAGCCTTGTTGGCGAACGTACCCGCATTGTAAACCGCATGAAAAGTCTTCTGGCACGTCTTGGCATTCGTGACTTCAAGCCCACGCTTCGTAGGGCGCCTGAACATCTCGCGACACTACGCACAGTGGAGGGTATGCAGTTGCCGCCGAACACGCTGGCCGAGCTGCGACGCGACATGGCGCGCCTACGCTTCGTCATGGACCAAATCACGGAGATTGAGCAAGCGCGCCTGGATAGAATCGCGCAGGGACCCGAGGAAGGAATGCATGCGATGGTCCGTGTCCTCGCCGGCGTCAAGGGCATTGGCGTCGAAACCGCGGACATGCTCGTGCACGAGATCTTTTCCCGTCCTCTGCGGGATCGCCGGGCTGTGGCGCGCTACGCCGGCCTTACCGGTTCGCCAGACGAGAGCGGTGGCCGACGGCGCGAGAAGGGCTTGGCCAAGGCGGGCAACGCTCGTGTGCGCCGTGGCATGGTTCAGATTGCCTGGCGCTTCCTGGTCTTTCAGAAGGACAGTGCTTTGTCCCAGTGGTTCCGCTTCCGCACCGAGAACGCTCGTGGCACCCGTAAGACCATGATCGTGGCGCTGGCGCGAAAACTCCTGATCGCACTCTGGCGCTTTACCAGGACCGGTAAACTACCTGAAGGTGTCGTCCTGCGAGCCTCGGCATGAGTACCAACGTCCTGCATCGAACCCAGAAACGCACTCGTCCGGCGATCGCGGCATAAGCGTTGCCGATCTAGATCCGAGGTGACGGTGACCCGAACAACACCATGGCTTGTAAGCCGCGTTTGAAGGATGGGCCCATCATCGAGGAGCTTCGCTGCCGATGCGCATGGCTGCATCATGGTTCGGACCCTTAGAAGGTCCGCCGCATACAAGGTTGCGGCGCGTCGACACGCGCCCTATAGCGAGCTCCCCTCTGATCGTTTCGACCGCCGCTGACTGAGAAATTACCTCACGAAGGAGCAACGAATAGAGATAAAGAAAGGCTTGACGGAAACAATCCCATACAAGGTGTCGTCCTGCGAGCCTCGGCATGAGTACCAACGTCCTGCATCGAACCCAGAAACGCACTCGTCCGGCGATCGCGGCATAAGCGTTGCCTATCTAGATCCGAGGTGACGGTGACCCGAACAACACCATGGCTTGTAAGCCGCGTTTGAAGAACGGGCCCATCATCGAGGAGCTTCGCTGCCGATGCGCATGGCTGCATCATGGTTCGGACCCTTAGTGTCCGTCCGGAGAGAT
>QHBR01000066.1 GCA_003244015.1 Hyphomicrobiales bacterium
GAATATTTTTCGAGGTGCCCTATTGCCAGAAGTGC
The DNA here is from genome assembly GCA_003244015.1 of Hyphomicrobiales bacterium. Classification (GTDB taxonomy): domain Bacteria; phylum Pseudomonadota; class Alphaproteobacteria; order Rhizobiales; family Beijerinckiaceae; genus Methylocapsa. The sequence goes on from QHBR01000066.1 coordinate 36, forward strand.
CCCGCATCGACAGGCTCGCAATAAATCAGTATTCACAATCAAAAATAGGGAGAGTAGCATGAGGGAGGCGTTCAGTACTAGGAGAAAACGCTTGCGATCGGTCTTGCTCTTGCCGGCGGACGTGGGCGCGGCCGTGGCTTTCGCAGGCGGCCAAGCCCAGGCATTTCCGCCGGAGAATCCTCCGTGTCCGACACGGCGACTAGCGCCGTCCGACTTGGACCCCATACCGGTGAATCAACCTCACTTCCCAACAACTCCGAATTGGCTCGGTAGTCAGGCTTCGTCTACAAGCGGTGCGTATGCTGCTGCGTGCAATGCGGCGATAGACTGCTCTGCGGCAGCGACCTGACCGATGCGGCTTGAGGCTTTACGTGAACTACCTGTTCGTTGATTATGATGGGCAGAATTTGCAAGGAGGCCCCATGGCCGCGCTCGACACGGTTTTGGCGAAGATCGATGGCAATCTCGACTCTGCCTTGGGACGGCTCTTCAAGCTGGTTGAAATCCCCTCGGTTTCGACCGATCCCGCCTATGCGGGCGATTGCGCCAAGGCGGCCGAATGGCTCGCCGCCGAGCTGACGAGTCTCGGCTTCGAGACGTCGGTGCGCAAAACGCCAGGCCATCCGATCATTGTCGGACAGGCCAAGGCCGCGCGTCCCGACGTGCCGCATGTGCTCTTTTACGGCCATTACGATGTGCAGCCGCCAGACCCGCTCGATTTGTGGGAGAGCCCCCCGTTCGAGCCGCGTGCCGTCGAGGCCGCAACCGGCAAGCGGATCGCCGGACGCGGCGTCGCCGACGACAAGGGGCAGCTCATGACCTTCGTCGAAGCCTGCCGCGCCTTCCAGGAAACTGGCGGCTTGCCCTGCCACATTACGTTCCTCATTGAAGGCGAGGAGGAGACCGGCTCGCCGTCGCTCCCGGCTTTTCTTGCGGCCAACGCCGACGAGCTCAAAGCCGACATGGCGCTGGTCTGCGACACTGGAATGTGGGACCGGGAGACGCCGGCGATTACCACCATGCTGCGCGGCCTCGTGCTCGAGGAGGTCGTAGTCCATGCGGCCAACCGCGATTTGCATTCCGGCATTTTCGGCGGCGCGGCGATCAATCCGATCCATGTGCTCGCCCGCGTCATCGCCGATTTGCACGATGAGAAAGGGCGCGTCACGCTTCCGGGTTTTTATAATGGCGTAGCCGAGTTGCCTGAGGATGTCGCCGGGCACTGGCGCGAATTACGCTTCCGCGAAAGCGACTTTCTGGGCGAAGTCGGCCTTTCGCTTCCGGCGGGCGAACAAGGCCGGGGTGTTCTCGAAATGGTTTGGTCGCGGCCAACCTGCGACCTCAACGGCATCGTCGGCGGCTATACAGGCAAGGGGTCGAAAACCGTGCTTCCGGCGCAAGCGAGCGCCAAATTCTCGTTCCGGCTCGTCGGATCGCAGGATCCGGTCAAAATCGCCGAAACCTTCCGGGCTTTCGTCAAGGAGCGGCTTCCCGCCGACTGCCGCGCCGAATTTATCTCGCATGGCGCGTCGGGCGCGGTGCAGCTGCCGTTCAGTTCGGAGGCATTGTCGCGGGCGGGCAGGGCATTACAGGCGGAATGGGGCAAAGAGCCAGTTCTTGCCGGTTGCGGCGGCTCGATCCCGGTGGTCGGCGCTTTCAAGCGCGATCTCGGAATGGACACTTTGATGATCGGGTTTGGCCTCGAAGACGATCGCATTCATTCGCCGAACGAGAAATACGAGCTTTCCTCGTTTCGCAAAGGAACCCGGAGCTGGGCGCGGGTTTTGAATGCGCTCGCGCTGTGATCCGTTCGCCGGCGCGCCGTTAGACGCGCAATCGTCGGAGCCTTACGCCGGCGATCCGCAATGCGGCGATCAGAACGAGCGAATAGAGAAGCGCGCCGGCAAGTCCAAGGAACAATAGATCAAACACATTGGCGAGGGGGCCGAGGCCCGCCGCCAGGCGCTGAGCGGGCGCGGCGGCAAACAGCGCGAAAACCGCCAGATTGAAGGAAGCCGCGGTCACCGCCGTGGCCGTCTTCCACGAAAAGAGATCGACCTTCATGGCGCCGCGCCGGATTGCGAAAAAACCCAAGGCGGCGAGGTTGATCCATGCTCCGGCAGCGGTCGCGGCGGCAAGCCCTGGCGCGCCAAAGGGCCTGAACAGCACGATTTTCAAGGCGACATTGATCGCGACCGCGGCGAGCGCGATCAGCATCGGCGTTTTCGTATCGCCCTGGGCCTGAAAGCTTGCCACGGCCGAGCGCAAAAGAACTATCGCGACAAGCCCGAAGCCATAGGCCGTAAGCACCGCGGCCGATGCGCTGGCCGCTTGCGGGGTGAAGGCGCCGCGCTGAAAAGCCCCGCGCATGATGTCGCCGGGAATCATGATGAAGGCGATGCAAAAAGGCGCCGTCAGCGCGAGCGAAAGCGCCATGGTTCGATTTTGCGCATGCAATGCGGCGCTCCGATTGCCGGCCGCGAAGAGCCTGCTCATCTCCGGCAACAGCACGGTGCCCGCCGCTATGCCGATGACGGCGAGCGGCAATTGATAGATGCGGTCGGCGTAATAAATCGATGACACCCCGCCTGTTGGCAACAGCGAGCCGATAATCGTGTCGGCGAAAAGCGCGATCTGGGTGCCAGCGGAGCCGATCACCGCCGGACCCAGCGTCGCAAGGAAGCGCTTGATATGTTGCGTCATCGCGGGGCGCGCGAAACGCTCGAAAATTCCGGCGCGATGGGCGGCCGCCGAGGTCAGCACAAGTTGCAGCACGCCGGATACCGTCAATCCCCAACTTGCCGCCAAGCCGGCATTGGTGAATAGAAAAGCCATGCCAAGGAAACCAATCATCGACAGATTCATCAAGACCGGCGCGAAAGCCGCGGCGGCGAAATGGCCGTGTGCGTTCAAGGTGCCAGATTGCAGCGTAACGAGCGTGATGAGCAAAAGATACGGAAAGGTGATCCGGGTCATCGTGACGGTGAGCGCGAATTTTTGCGGATCCGCGCGGAAACCCGGCGCCAGAACGTCGATGAGATAGGGGGTGAAGGCGAAGGCGAGTGCGGCGACGAGAATCTGGGAGGCGAGTAGGCCCAGAAAAATCTGGCCGGAAAACAGCCGCGCGCGGGCAAGACCTTCGGATTGAAGCAGCCGCGCGTAGCTCGGGACATAGGCGGAATTGAAAGCACCTTCGCCGAAAATGGCGCGAAAATGGTTGGGCAGGCGCTGGGCCACGAAGAAAGCGTCGGCGAGCAGACCCGCGCCGAGAACCGCGGCAAGCAGGACATCGCGCAAAAAGCCAGCGCCGCGCGAGAGCAAGGTCAAGCCGCCGACGGAAATCAGGCTTTTGTACATGGATGTTTTCGATTTACTCGGAACGGGGGCGGGACAAGTGATCATCCGCGACGGCCGAGCCGATGCCCACGCGTTCTTCGATCAGATAAAGCGGCCGCCCTTTCACTTCGGCGAAGATGCGGCCAATATATTCGCCGATGACGCCAAGCGACAGCAGCTGAATTCCCGCAAAGAAGGTTATGGAAACGATCAAAGAGGCATAGCCCGGAACGTCGACCCCGGAAATGAGGGTGCGAATCAAATAGAAGGTCGCCAATGTCAGCGCCAGCCCCGATATCGCCGATCCGATAAAGGTCCAGACCTTGAGAGGCATCGTCGAAAAGGACATGAGCCCGTCGAGCGCCAAATGCGTCAATTTGCGATAGCTGAATTTGGACTTGCCGTGGAGGCGCGGCGCAGCATCGAATGACACCCCAATCGATTTAAATCCGATCCAGGCATAAAGTCCTTTGGAAAAGCGCGCGTGCTCGCGCAGCGTGCGAAGCGCCGCGACGGCCCGCGCATCGAGAAGCCGGAAATCCCCGGCGCCCTCCGGAAGGCTTGTCTCTCCGACCGAGCCGAAAATCTTGTAAAAGCGATGCGTCAAAATCCGCCGCAACGGGCTATAGAGGCTTCGATCGCCTGGCTGGGCGAAGACATTTTTGTAGCCCTCGCGCCAGCGCGCGATGAAGATCTCGATCAGCTCTGGCGGATGTTGCAAATCGGCATCCATGATGATCGCCGCGGCCCCCCTTGCATGATCAAGGCCCGCCGCTATGGCGATCTCCTTGCCGAAATTCCGGCTCAACGAAAGCGCGCGAATGCGAGGGTCCGTGTGATGGGCGGCGCGCAGACACTCGAGCGTATCGTCGGTCGAGCCGTCGTCGACAAAAATGATTTCGAACGAGGCTGCGCAACGCTCAAGGACCGGCACGAGCCGCGCCAGCAGATCCTCTATGTTGTTAGATTCATTATAGACCGGCGTGATCACGGAAAGCTCCGCGCCGTTCGCGCCCGCCGGCCCCGTGCCGGATGTTGTCATTTTTAGAGGCCTCATGAAGCGCAACCGCGACCATGCCGGGGTTAAGGAAATCCCCGCTTAGGCTCTTGCATGGCATTGGGCAAGATTGCTTGCATATTTGCCTGAAGCCGGACTATCCCTCACCGGAGCGTTCGGGCAATTTGCGTAATGCGAGGGGTTGATCATTGTGGGCACGGCCGGAGCGTATTTTTCGTTCTGCCTCTGCGCCGATGATTATGCGCTGTCGCCTGGCGTTAGTCGCGGCATTCTGGAAGCGCTTGGCGCCGGCCGGCTGAGTGCGACAAGCGTGATGACAACGCGGCCGTTCTGGCCGAAGGGCGCGAATGAGTTGGCCCAATTCAAGGCCACGGCCGACATCGGGCTCCACCTCAATCTCACGCTTGGCAGCCCGCTTGGAGACATGCCGGCTTTCGCGGCCACGGGGCGCCTGCCGGGGATAAGTCGCGTGCTCAAGGCCGCGCGGAGAAACGAGTTGCCGGAAGCCGAGATCGGCCAGGAAATCTCGCGCCAGCTCGACGGTTTTTGCGAGCATTTCGACGCTGCTCCCGCTTTTGTGGATGGGCATCAGCATATCCAGGTTCTGCCGCAAATACGCGCCGCGTTGTTTGCGTGCCTAGAAGAAAAAGGATTTTCGAGAAAGGTCTGGCTGCGCGATTGCTCCGATCGTCCTTGGCGCATTCTGCGGCGCGGTGTCGAATTGCCAAAAGCGCTTGGGATTTCCTGGCTCGCGAGCGGCTTTGCAAGCGAGGCTTTCGCGCAAGGTTACGTCACCAACGAGGGATTTTCGGGATTTTCGGCCTTCGACCCAGGCCATGATTTCGCCGCCGATTTCGCCCGCTATCTTCGCGCGCCGGGCAGCCGCCACCTTATCATGTGTCATCCGGGCTATTGCGACGAGGAGCTCGTTTCGGCCGATCCGGTCACCCTCAGCCGCGAACGCGAGCTTAGCTTTCTTCTGTCCCCCGCTTTCGCGGCGATGCTCGATCGCAAACGCGCGCGGCTGGCGCGGCTTTCCGATGCCTTTTGTAAGGCGATCGCCCCGCATGATATTACCTCCCTCGGGGGTTAGCCGCCATGAAACGCTCCGATTTCCCCCGGGCCGGAGGCTCTTGACAATCCGGCCGGCACGGGAACTTTAGCTTTTGGACGACGGCGCAAGTTTGCTCTGACGGATTGGATATAAGTTTTGGAAAGAGTGGCCATGGAGGTGCGCGGGATGCGGCATCATCGTTTGATTGGCGACCGCAAGCTCCACCCTTTCGCTCGCGGCGATCACCGACAAAGGCGCGGGCATTCGCTCTCTTGGCGGCACATGTACACGACGACCGCGCACGGGCGCTTGATGCTTACGGTTCTCGGCGTGTCAATCGGCTTTCAAAGTTGACCCCTGATCGGCGTCCAACTTTGACCCTCTCGTCAAAGGCAAAATCCTTGAATCACGCGCCGATTCTCCGTGCCAACAAACCCTGACCCCTGGTGAGGTGTCCGTTCAGTCCGTGAGTGACATTTGACGAAACGTATGCTAAAAGAAAATATGGCAGAAGTTAACCGTTTTTCCATCGAGAAGGACTCGCCAAAATGTTCCTGGACGTCGAATGGGTAATGGCCCGCATTAAGGAAACCGACAAGGTCATGGATTTGGATCTACTACCATACGATACTAGAAATATCGCGCACCCTAACATACCAGAGAGTTTTGGTAAGAACGATTGGCTTTTGGCAGATTTTCGTAGCCACAGTTTCTGGGAAACCATATCGGACAAAGAATATGATTTTATAATAATCTCCGATACTTTGGAAGATATTCGCGATCCACTTTATGTTTGTTCTCAGATGATTAGGTGTGCAAAGGCTGGGTATATAGAATGTCCATCGAAATTTATTGAGTGCGCCAAAGGATCAGCTAATGATACGTACTCTGGGTGGGTCATCAGCGCTGGATAGTTGAACCGATGAAGGATGAGACCGGGTTGATCTTTAAGGCCAAGCTTTCGTGGGCACATCATAAGGATTTCTTGGGTGATACTCGCAGAAAACTTCTTCCTATATACGAGTTGATCTTCAATGCGTATTTTTGGAAGGGGTCTTTCTAAATATGTAGAGCACTTTACGAAATCTATTGTTTCCGAAGAGACGGATGTTGAATATTTTTATTCTAATTTTCCCTACGATCAGCCGCCGAGGCATATATTTGATCTTGTCCCTGATTCATCTGATACTACCGATGGCAGATGTCTGGCGTGGACCGAGTATCTTCTGCCTTCAGAGATAGCTGGCCGAGGTTTAGGTAAATGACATATTTCTGCTTCGATTCATTTTGAAAAAGGGTTGCGCGGGTGTTGGTGCATGTTTCAAGCTTTTCACTTGGACAGCCGAGATGCGTGGCCCCAATCCGATAGCTTAACAGCCCGGTGATAAAGTCGGGATTTGATCAGACGGCTTCGGGAGTGATTGCGATGACGAGGGTGATGGTCTCGGCGTCCAACACGGCGACAACCGCGACCGCGACGATGTGCGTTGTTATTCGGCGCCTTGGCGGAATTCGAGCGCGAGTTAATCCGCGCCCGCACAAGCGAAGACCGCGCCCGCGCCAAGGCGCGCGGGAAGAGCTTGGCTTGGGGCGACCGCTCAAGCTCACCGATCACCAGGATCTCAAATGCCGTCTGGTGAATTAAGACGGATTAGACAGCGCGTCGTTTGAATGGGCACAGCTATTTTGCCCGGAAACGAAGTCTCGCGTCGTTTCGAAACCTAAGGTTCAAGGATTGTCACAATTTTCTGGGCATCTCGAAAAATACC
>QHBR01000268.1 GCA_003244015.1 Hyphomicrobiales bacterium
GCGTTTCGAGTGTCGGCACCTCGATTCCGAGCGTGCGTTCGAGAAATGCGATCTCCTGCGGGTCCGGCCGAACGGCGTCGATCCAGCTTATCCCGGACGGAATTGTCTCAGCGTCCGGCGCGAGCCGTATCTCCGCCTTGGCGGAGGAGGAATGAAAGCTCAACATACGACCTCGCGAATCGGTGAAGCGCTCATAGGGGATAAAACACTTCCCCGCTAGCGGCCATGGCGCGCAGGCGCTCGCTCGGGCGGTAGATTGGGCTAAGGTCCGCCAAGCTGTCAGCACGATCCACGACGTTCTTGAGCCCGAGGTAATCGGCGTATTTGAGAGCGCCGCCGAGATAGCGCGGCAGGCCGAGGCCGAGGATCAGGCACATATCCACGTCCCCCGGCGACGCGGCGATACCATCCTCGACGCAACGCGCCGCCTCGAGGATCAAGGGCAGCATCATGCGCAGGGCGATCTCCTCCTCGCCGATGCGGGTGCTGCCATTGGGTTGCCCGGCGGCGAGCAGGCGCTCCGTCTCCGGGTCGATTTCCTTGCGCGGGCGGCCTTTGGAATCGCTCTGGTATTTATAAAAGCCGCGGCCGTTCTTCTGACCAAGGCGCCCTTCGCGCAGCAAAATCTCAATGGCCGTCTCGAAAGGCACGTCCATGCGCGGCGAAAAGCCCGCCGAGACGATCTCGACGACATGGTGCGAAATATCCATGCCAATGACATCGATGAGATAGGCCGGACCCATCGGCCAGCCGAAAGTTTCCATCGCATTGTCGATCTCTAAAAAATCGGCGCCGTCGCAGACGAGCCGCAGAAACGCGATGAGATAAGGCGTAAGCGTGCGGTTGACGACAAACCCAGGGCAATCCTCGACAACAATCGGCGTCTTGCCCATCGCGGCCGCGTAGCCGGTAACCATCGCTATCGCTTGCGGCGACGTTTTAGGACCGCGAACCACTTCGACCAGCGGCATTTTTGGTACGGGATTGAAAAAATGCATCCCTAAAAAATTTTCCGGGCGCCGCAGACCCTCCGCCAAAGCGTCGATCCGCAAAGACGACGTATTCGAGGCCAGGATCGCGTTGGGCCTGACAAGCCCCTCGATTTCGCGCAACACCGCTTGTTTCGCCGCAAAATTTTCGACGACGGCTTCGATCACCACATCGGCTTTATCGAAACCTTCATAGGTGAGGCTTGGCGTGATCGAGCCTATGACCGCATCGGCCTTATCCTGCGTGAGCCTTCCGGTCTCCACCGCCTTGGCGAGCAATTTGCGCGCTTCCGACATGCCAAGGTCGAGGGCCGTGGCGGAAATATCCTTCATGACGATTGGAACGCCGCGCGAGGCACTTTGATAGGCGATGCCGCCGCCCATGATTCCGGCCCCCGCGACGGCCACCCTTCGGACCGGCGGCGCGTCCTTCGCATAGCGGCGGATGCTCTTTTTCAAGGCCTGCTCGTTGACGAAAATCGTAACTAGCGAATCGGCGGCTTGCGTCTTCGCCACCTTGGCGAAAGTTGTCGCTTCGAGCGCCAAGGCAGCATTGCGGTCGAGACCCGAGGCTTTTTCCAGTAGGTCCACCGCGAAATGCGCCGCTGGCAGATGCGGCAGTGCCTTCGCCGCCTGCGCCCTGGCATTGGCAAGAAGAGTTGCTGCCTCTTCCTTGGCAAGCTCCAGGCTTTGTTTCATGCGGGCCCGCCGGCCTTGCCAATCTGCCTTGCCCGCGACTGCCATTTTGAGCATTGCGAGGGCCGCCGCGCGCAATTCCTCCGGCCCGGTGACGGCGTCAACCGCGCCCGCTTGCAGCGCCCGCTCGGGACTCTGCTGCGCGCCAAAAATGATCCATTCGGCGCTTGGCTCCAGGCCGGTCAGACGAGGCAGGCGGACGGTGCCGCCATAGCCGGGGAACAGACCCAGAGAAATCTCCGGAAAGCCGATTTTTGCGGCTCTCGACATCACCCGGTAGTCGGCCGCGAGCGCGACTTCGAGCCCGCCGCCAAGCGCAAGACCGTTGATCGCCGCGACCGTCGGCACCGGGAGATCTGACAGCGCGGTGATGATCTCGCTGTTCGCGCCGACAAAAGCCTCGATGTCTTTTTCCGGCCGCTTGAAGACGCTGGCGAATTCGAAAATATCGGCGCCCACGATGAATGTATCCTTGGCGCTGGCGATCAAAACGCCCCGGATCGCGGACGCCGCCTTGATCGCGTCGAGCGCGCGGCGCAGCTCGCCGAATGCCAAAGCATCGAGCTTGTTGACGGCCTCAACGCCGCGCTCGAACCGCAATTCGGCTATTCCCCCGTCCTGCGTATCGGCCTTGATCGTTTGGCCTTCGAAAAGCATGGGACACCTTGCTGAGTGGGTTCGATGCACGCGCTGCCATCGGGCAATTCTATTTTTTTGTTACGGCTTTCCACGGGCCCGTGATCGCTAAGGCGGTTATGAGCCCGAGAACAGCGAGCAAGGCAGCTAGCGAGGCGTCCGGCGGGACCAACGGATAGACACGCGAGAAGACTACACCGTATCCCACGGCTATGACGATCGCCAGGACGACCACGATGAGGCCGGTAACATCATCCCCTCCGGCTTATTTTTTGTCTTTTTCGAATTGTCCGCTGGCTGAGTGAACAACGTCCGCAATAGCCTTCTGCACGGGCGCGACCCAGTCTGCGCCCGTAAGTGCGATACTGAGGAGCCTAAGCCGTAAGGTATCTATTTTCGCGCGGTCGCTGATGTCTTCGCGTTTCACCTGTGCCCTGAAAGCGGCGATAAATTCAGGAAAGGCACGTTCATGGACATCGCTCAAATCGATGAACAGAAAAGGTGGCGGCACCGGGGTAACCTTACTTGCTGGTTTTGCATAGGCAAAAATATAAGGGCCTCTGGACAGGTCGGCTTCGCACACTCCCTCGATTTCTTTCGCTGGCGACTCACAGAGATGATTCAGTAATGTTCGTGCAAACTTATAGTCATATAAATTTCTTGCATAATATCCGCCGATCTCGTCGGTTTGAAAATCGCTGCTTAGGATTTCTTCTGTCTCTATTTCCTCCTTATAATTCTTCAGAGGTACGTAAAATATGTTGGTTTGAGAACGTTGCGCGGCGGTGTACTTCACCGACGGGATCCCACTGAAAACTCTTGCCAGAAACATTTTTGACCGATTATCGTTATTGATCACGGTCGCATAGGAATAGAGGCCATAACCAGGCTCTTCTCTTCCGATGTCCTTCAAAAGGCTATAACCTGTCTCCAGAATTTTAGCCCCAGGGAAAAGCTGCTGGCCTTCATGTCGAGGAAAGCTGTGGTGGGGCGCGGCCCCTGGGGGCCTGGCCCGAGGACGGCGTGGTGGCGTGGCCCGGACCGGAGCAGGGGCCCTTTGCTCGGGTATTCCGCCCAAGGTGAGGCCCGGCATGAAAAGAACATAGATGAGGAATACAAATAAGCGTTAAGCCAATTTTTTTGCAGCTACAATCCTCCGCAAGCAATGTATTGGGTACCAAAGGGCGATCAATGCGGCCACATAAGCTGCAAGTCTATTCATTAAAAGACGCCGCCAAACCATTTGTGCCTCATACGCCGTCGTTATCGTGGCGAGGGACTTGTTATGAACGAACTTTCTAGAACTACTTCGGACTGACCCCTTGGAAAGAGTTATTTGCCCTCCGCCAGCAACGCCGCTGCGATGAGCGCCCTTGTATAGGGCTCGCGGGGACGCTCGACAATCTCTCGCGCCGGTCCTTGTTCAATAATGCGCCCGTCCTTCATCACCGCGATCTCGTCGGCCACGGCGCGGATCACGGCGAGGTCGTGACTGATAATCACATAGGTCAAGCCGTGCGCGTCTTGCAATTGTTCGAGCAGCGCGAGAATGCCGATTTGGACCGCACGGTCGAGGGCAGAGGTCGGCTCGTCGAGCACGACGAGGCGCGGTTTTAGGATCATCGCCCGCGCGATCGCCACCCTCTGCCGCTGCCCGCCGGACAATTGTTGCGGAAAACGATGCCGCAATTCTGGGTCGAGGAGGACTTCCTCAAGAGCCAAGGCCGCGCGTGCGTCCCGCGCACTGCGGCTCATTGCGGGTTCATGCACGCGCAATCCTTCGGTAACGATATCGTCGACGCGCATCAAGGGCGATAGCGAGCCGTAGGGATCTTGAAACACCAATTGCATGGAGCGCCGCAACGGCCGCATCGCGGCACGATCAAGCCGCGTCAGGTTGCGTCCATCAAAACGGATCATCCCGCTCGCCGGCACGAGTTTTAGAAGCGCGCGGGCAAGCGTCGATTTGCCGGAACCCGATTCACCGGCGAGGCCGAGCGTGCGGCCCTGGCCGAGGCACAGGCTCACCCCGTCGACTGCCTTGATCTCCCGCGCCGCGCTCAACAAGCCGCCGCGCAACGAAAACCGCACGCCGATATTCTCCGCACGCAACAGTACCGGCGCATCTGTTCGGGTATGTGCGCGGGCGCGGGGCATGGCTGCGAGCAACATGCGGGTATATTCGTGGCGCGGATTCGCGGCCACCTCGGCGGCGGACCCGGCTTCGATGATTTCCCCCTCGCGCATCACATGGACGCTATTGGCGATCCGGCGGACGAGACCAAGGTCGTGGCTGATAAAAATCATCGCCATGCCAAAACTCTGTTTGAGTTTTGCGAGAAGTTCGAGGATTCTTGCGGCAACCGTCACGTCGAGAGCCGTTGTGGGTTCGTCGGCGATCAAGAGATCGGGGTTGCAAGCAATCGCCATGGCAATCGCGACGCGCTGGCGCTGGCCGCCGGACATTTCATGCGGATAGGCATGGACGCGACGCCCTGGCTCGGCAATGCCGGCGAGGTCCAAAAGCTCCTTCGCCCGCGCCGTCGCCGCCCGGCGGGAAAGCTCTGCCTTGAGACGCAGAATCGCGCCGATCTGGGCGCCGACCGTAAACAGGGGATCGAGGGAGGACATGGGTTCCTGGAAAACCATCGCAATACGCCGGCCAAGAAGCGCGTCGAGCCGCCTTCGCGAAAGCGCGAGAAGCTCGGTGTCCTCGAATATCGCCGAACCCGTCGTGACCGCTTGGCGGGGCAGGAGTCCAAGCGCGCCGAGCACGGTCTGGGTCTTGCCGGAACCGGATTCGCCAACAATCGCCGCCGTTTCGCCGCGCCGGAGCGTGAAGCTCACCCCCTTGACGACAGACGCCGGACCATAGCTCACGCGAAGATCGCGCACCCGGAGGAGCGGCTTGGCGGCAGCGTCCATCAACGCCGCCCAGTACCCGGCGAGCCCTGCCACGCGTCGCCAAGACTCTGCAACGCGCCGAGCGTGGCGCCCAAAAACAACGCGGGGAAAATAAGGAGATGTACAGAGCCTTGGATGTTGCGAGCGCCATCGGCGACAAGCACGCCCCAGCTCGTCAGCGGCTCCTGCACGCCAAGGCCCAAAAAGGACACGAAGCTTTCGAGCAAGATCACGCGCGGAACGAGCACGGCGAGAAAGGCAGCGATAGTACCCGAGGCATTGGGAACGACATGGCGCCACAGAATCGCCGGGGCGCTCGCGCCAAGCGCCTCGGCGGCGGCGACAAAATCCCTTTGCTGGATCGAAAGCGTCTGGCCGCGCACGATCCGCGCCATGTCGAGCCACTCGACGGCGCCGATCGTCACGAAAATCAGCACGAAATGGCGGCCGAAGACCATGACGAGGACGATCACGAAAAAAATGAAAGGGAGTGCATAGACGATCTCGACAATGCGCATCATCAGCGCATCGATGCGTCCGCCCGCATAGCCCGCGACAGCGCCATAGGCGACACCGATGGTCAGGGCCACGAAAGAGGCAAGCAGGCCCACGGCAAGCGAAATGCGGCCAGCGATGAGGACCCTCGTGAAAAGATCGCGGCCATTGGCGTCGGTGCCGAACAGAAAAACCATCCGCTTCAAAAGGATGTCGATGGAAACGCGGCGGCCTTCGTCGCTCGTTTCGACAATCCGCGCGGGCCCGAAAACGTCGGAGCGCTCGAACGCCCGCAAAGCGCGAGGATCAATTGGCCTGCCGGCGCTAAGCGTGATATGCAAAACGCCGCCCTCCTCGCGTGAGGTTTCGGCACCCACACGCATGCGCCGCGCTATCCCCTCTAGCGCCTCGTGCGTTTCATGCGCGTCCGGATGCGCGAATAGCGAGGGGCGAACCAGCACATAATCTCGATAAACCTGATCGTAGGGATGGCCGGAAACGAGCGGCCCAATTAGGCAAAGTAGCGCGATGAGCCCGAGGATGGCCAGGCTCGCCCGCATCGGCCAATTGCGCGAAGCCGTGGCGAGGCGCCGAGGGTTTGCCGGCAAAGACTCGTTCATCGAGGCCTCGATTCATAACGCACGCGCGGATCGAGCCAGGCAAGGATGAGATCGACGATGAGATTGAACAAAAGGACAGCCGCCGCGACGACGATGACCGTGCCCATGACCAGCGTGTAATCGCGGCCGAGCGCACCGTCGACGAAATACCGGCCCATGCCCGGAATCCCGAAGATGGTCTCGACTACAACCGACCCGGTGAGCACATTGGCGGCGGCGAGGCCAAGATAGGATACAACCGGAGCAAATGCGGCGCGAAGGGCATGAATGTAAATGTGATAGCGCGGCATTCCGAAAGCCCGCAGCGTCCGGATGTGCGGCATCGCAAGCGCATCGCGGAGCGCCGCTTGCATCAGCCGCGCCACGATTGCGATCTGCGGAAGAGCGAGCGTCGTCACCGGCAAGACCTGGTTTTGCCACGCGCCATCGTTCCAGCCGCCGACCGGCAAGGCATGGAGAGTCAAACCAAATCCAAGCTGCAGGAGCGGAGCGACGACGAAGACGGGCAAAATGATTCCGAATATCGCCGCGCCATCGACAACGCGCGCGCCAATCCCGCCGGGCCTCATTGCACCGGCGAGGCCGAGTGCCGCGCCGGCAAAAATCGCGACGAGCATGGCCTTTGCGCCGAGCGTGGCTGAGACCGGCAGCGCCTTGGCAAAGAGTTCGTTGACGGTGAAATCCCGCCAATGCAGGCTCGGACCCAAATCGCCATGAGCGAGGTTTTGCAGATAAAGCCAAAATTGCCGCATAAGAGGCAGGTCGAGACGATAGATCCGGCGTAGATTTTTGGCGATTTCCGGATCGAGTGCCCGCTCGGTATCGAACGGTCCGCCGGGCGCGAGACGCATCAGAAAAAAAGCAAGGGCGATGATGATAAAAAGCGCCGGAACCGCAGTCGCCACGCGAGCAAGAAAAAAACGAAGCATGGGTTAACCGCGCGAGGGATTGCGATGTCGTGAGTCGCGAGCGCGCGCCGTCCTTCCGTCCTCTTTCACTTTCGCGCGGCCTCACGTTTCGCGCTGCGCCAGGAATCCCGCACGGCTTTCACCGAGATGGCTCACGGCGCGATCGAAATATAGCGGCCGGGATGATTGTCGAGCACATTAGGTTCCCAGCCCTTCAGTTTTGGCGAGACAAGATTGCGAGACCGGTAGGTAAGAAGCACAAGATAGGGCTGTTCGTCGAGAAGAAGCGCCTCGGCCTCGTGCAAGATGGCGCGGCGCCGCTCCGGCAAATCTTCCACTTGCGCTTCATGCATCAACCTATCGTAACTCTCGTTCTTGAAGCTCGCGGCATTCAGCGCTTGATTGTCGCTTTGTCCAAGAAACAAAAAATTCTGCGCGTCCGGGTAGTCGGCGAACCAGCCTGACCGCGCGATGTCGAACGCTGGCTTTTCCCGCAATAAAGCGTAATGACTCGTGGCGTCGGTGGCAAGGAGCCTGGTCTCGACACCAAGCGCTTTCCACATATCGGCGATAGCCACCGCCGTCGCGCGGTGATTTTCCGAATTGTTGAGGCGGATTTCCACCTCGAGTTTTTTCCCGCCGGGGCCAAAGCCCGCCTCGGCGAGCAGCCTTTTCGCTTCGTCCTCCCGTTGGTAGGGGTCGATATCCTTCGACGCGACGGTCGCGGGCGCGCCATAGCTCGGAATTCCGGGCGGCACAAAACTGTAGCCGGGGTCCATGGTGCCGCCCCAGATGCGCTCGGCGAGAAACTCGCGGTCGATCGCCATGGACAGCGCTTGGCGCACCCTCCGGTCGCCGAACGGCTTGTGGCGGGTATCGAAGGCATAGAAATAGCTTCCGAGATTCGGCGTCACCTCGAATGCTTCGGCCAAATGGGCGCGCACGAAAGCGATTTGTTCCACCGGAACGTCGTCGTAGGATTGAATTTCACCGGCCATGAAACGGCGCAGCGCGGCGGAGCGATCCTCCAGCGAATAAAAGATTTCCGCGTCGAGCGCGACATGCGCCGAATCGTAATAATAAGGGTTCTTGACCAAAACGAGCCGGTCGTTGGGGGTGAATTCCCTCAGCATGAAAGGGCCGTTCGCCACCATATGGGCTGGCCGCACGAAGTCCGATCCAAAGGCCTCGATTGATTTCCGGTGGAGCGGCTTGGCGGTCATGTGGGCGAGCTGAGAGATAAAATAGGGTGCGGGCTGCTCAAGCGCGATTTCGAGCGTCGTTTCATTGACGGCGCGCACGCCCAAAGCCTCCGCGGGGAGTTCGCCCTTGTTGATCCTTTCCGCGTTCTTCAGCGTGTAAAGGATGTTGGCGTAAGGGGCGCCGGTCGCTGGCGCCATCAGCCGCCGGAAGGCGTAGACAAAATCTTCCGGCACGACCTTGTCGCCATTCGACCATTTCGCGTCAGAGCGAAGCTTAAAATCATAAATCGTGCCGCCGGTATCGACCGTCCAGCTCGAGGCGACGCCGGGAATGATTTCGCCCCGCGCATCGAGCGTGACAAGGCCCTCGAAAAGCTCGTCTAAAATATTGCTTTCGATCAAGGTCGTCGCCTTGTGCGGATCGAGCGATCCAGGATCGCCAAGCTCGCCGCGATGCCAAACCATTTTGGCAGGCGCACTGCCGCCAATGCCCACGTTCGCGGGGAAGCCCAGTCCGAACGCGAGAATACAGACGGCCGCGACGCGGAAAAAAAGGCGGAACAAGCCGAGGTGCTGGCCGGGCCTCGAGCTCAATCGAAGCGCACCTTATGTTGCGCCACCGGGATTTGCGCGCGAATCTTTTTTACGAGATCGCGATCGATCCGCGTCGAAACGATGCCGGTCCCATCGGAGGCCTTGGCGATGACATGGCCCCAAGGATCGACGGCGAGGGAATGGCCGTATGTCTGGCGCCTTTCGGTTCCAGCAACATGGGCGCCGGTCTGCGCCGAGGCGCAGACATAGGCCTGGGTCTCGATCGCCCGGGCGCGACAGAGAACTTCCCAATGATCCTTGCCGGTTTGCAGAGTGAAAGCCGCCGGCAATGCGATCATTTCCGCACCCTTGCGGGCGAGTACCTGAAACAAATCCGGAAACCTTATGTCGTAACAGATCGAGCAACCGACAATGATATCCTCGCAGCGGTAGGTCACGGCGGCATCGCCCGGCGCAAAAACCGCGCTTTCGTTATATTTTGTTCCGTCCGGCGCGGTGATGTCGAACATATGAATTTTGCGATAGCGCGCGATTTCGGCGCCGGTGCGATCGAAGACCACGGTCGTATTGCGAATGCGCTCCTCGCTGTCGGATTTTTCGAGAATAGAACCGGCATGGATATAAACTTTGTGTTTTTTGGCCTGCGCCTGCATCGCGGCATAGGCCGGGCCGCCCGGAAACGTTTCGGCCGCCGCCATCTTGGCCTTACGGTCGCCGCCGAGAAAATCGAAACATTCGGGCAGAGAGATCCAATCCGGCCGCTCCTCCGCGACGGCTTGTTCGATGAGCTTCGCCGCGGCGGCGATGTTGGCGGGCTTGTCGCTGATCGAATTCATCTGGATCAGGCAAATTTTCATGCAAAACTCCGGCATCGCGTGCTGTCGCGATTACCACAATCTGGAACATATTTCACATCGCAGGTTTTTTCGATCATCCCCCGGCAATCACCGTCGACAGGGCGAAAGTTGCATCGTAATTTGGCGGCATGGCGAGGCCACGGACATTTTCCTGCAGTGCGACTATGATCACCCGCTCGCTTCGCCGGAAAGCGCAACTGTCCTCCAGAAGATTGCGGTGGTCCCTGGGGCTACCAGCACCTGCTCGAAGTCCTCCTCGATCCCGCTCATCCGGAATACGCCGAACGAAGCGAGTGGATCGGCGACGAGTTTGATCCCGACGCCTTCACCGTCGAAATCGCCGACGCCGCGCTCGCCGCCCGCTTCAACCGAAAATAATACCCGTGCTACGGGTACGTCGCGCCTGCCCAATACCCCAAAACGCATCAGCCTGAACAATTATTTCATCGAAGCCAATACCCGATGGATCAGGATGAAGGAGAAACTGTATCGTGCGATTTCTGGGCGCGTCGCAAAATTTCCTGGGCATCGCGAATCGGGATTGGCCGAAAAGATCAGTCCTCCGACGGCGCCAAAAATAAGGCACATGGACGAAGCAGGACTATCTGGGGAATGTCGATAAAGACCCGGCGCGATCCGGTCAGGGCCGCGTCACCCGGCGAAGAGTGAGATTGATCCGTCCGCCGCCCGGCAGCAGCGAGGAAGTGCCGGCAAAAATCTTGTCCACGCCGTGGAACATCAGCCGCGCGGCGCCGCCCATCACGACAATATCTCCGGAGCGCAGCTCGAGCTTCTTTGCAGGATCGCCGCGCCGCAAGCCACCGTAGCGGAAACAACAACTGTCGCCAAGCGAGATGGAGACCACTGGCGCGGCCAGATCCGCCTCGTCGCGGTCCTGGTGCAGGCCCATCCGCGATTTGCTATCGTAGAAATTGACCAGGCAGGCCTCCGGCGGATGAGGATAGAAGGCGAGGGCGCGCCAGATGTTCAGCACGGCCAAAGGGATGGCACGCCAAGCATTCCCGGTAAACGGATGCGTCGCTTGGTAACGATAGCCTCGATCGCGGTCGGATACCCATCCGAGGCAACCGCAATTGGTCATCTTGACCGAGAACGCTTTACCCGAGCGCGGCATGCGCGGCAAAAACCAGGGCGCCTGCAAGACGGCTTCCGCGATCTCCCCGGCAAGTGCTTGCTGCGCCGCGTCATCGAGATAGCGCTGGAAAAGTGTGAGCCCCGGCGCCAAACATTTGGCGGCGGCCGCCTCGAGCAGTTCGGGCAATCCTCGATGAGCACGCTTCTGGACCGCATCTCGACGAATCACGCCGGAATACATTTTGGATTGAGCATCTCTTTGCTTCCAACAGTCGAGTCTGGCTTCAGCCGGTAGACCAGCGGAATCCCGGTTGCGAGCTCCAATTCAGGAATTGTGTCCGGCGTCAGTCCGTCAAGGACCATGATGAGGGCGCGCAGCGAATTGCCATGCCCCGCGACGATCACGCGCTGGCCGCCAAGCACCGCGGGCAGAATTTTCTGGCAATAGTAGGGGAGAACCCGGGCCACGGTGTCCTTCAAGCTTTCCCCGCCCGGAGGCCGGACATCATAGGACCGGCGCCACAGATCCACCTTTTCGTCGCCCCATTTCCTGATTGCATCTTCTTTATTTAGGCCGCAAAGCACGCCATAATTGCGCTCGTTGAGGGCTCGGTCGCGCTCGGTCTCGAGATCCGGCGTGCCGAGTTCGACGAGAACCAACTGCAAAGTATGCCTCGCGCGGACGAGATTGGAAGTGAAGGCGAGATCGAAGGAAAGACCGTGCGCCTTGAGGCTTTTCCCGGCCGCGCGTGCCTCCGCCACGCCCTTGCCCGTGAGATCTGGGTCTTCCCAACCAGTGAAAAGGTTCTTTAGGTTCCAGTCGCTCTGGCCGTGGCGCACGAGGACGAGAATGCGATCCATGTCTCAACCTTGTTGGATGTTTGCGTATGGCAACGCTTGTCCCCACCTTCGGTGAAGGATGAGTCGTGGTTCAAGGCAACATGAGCAGCATAGCCGAAGCGACCCAGGGGGCGAAAGCCTCTACTCCGTGCAAGCATTTGAAACGGGCACTCCGCAACGCCAAGAACAACGCGGCTGCGGTTTCCGTGCAACGGCGCAAGCGGTCTGAACACCGGACAAGCGCAGCGCTTCGACGACAGAATCGCTTGCCGTCCAGCCATTCGAGAAAAGCGCCGCCGGCGAACAAATATTCGACCTCGTGCATGAGATTGCCGAGAACGATCCTCGGCCTCCCGCGCCGCCGATAAACACGATCAATTTTGGCAAAGCCGAGCTGAGCCCGCTATTCAAAAAACTGTCACGGGCTGGCCGCGACGACGAATTTTTGCACGAACGGGCCGATGTCCTTCCGCGGCGGCCGCGCCGCCCTGGCGCAGTTCATTTCGATATGGGCAGGGGCGAACATCGAAGCGAGAACCACGCCTTCCGGATTGACCGCGAAAGCATAATCCAAAATCATTTCACTCGCCATGAATGGAGGACCGTATCCGAGCTGGGAAGCGAGCGCTCCGAGACGGCCGCCGCCGCCAACCAGTAGGTCCGCCAAGCGTTCGTGGGCGCCGAACACGCTGTAACTGACGAAAAAAAACGATGCGTCGCCGGCGAGCGCGACTTTCGCGCCCGCGACCGTCCGCACGAAAGGATCATCGGGAAGCTGAGCGATTTTATATAGCTCCGAAGCGCGTGCTCCGGCGGCGATCGCCTCCGAAGATCCGGCGATTGCGAGGCAGCGCACGTAGCCTTTCTCGATCATGCGCCGCAATTCGCGCAAAATGGCTTCGCTGGCGCAATCCTGCGGCCACGGCTCGTGGAGAGCCAGCACATCGATGTAATCGGTTCGCAGGCGCCGTAAGCTTTCAACGACCGAACTTTCGATCTGTTCCGCCCGCAACCGTTCACGGCTCCCGGCAACCCGCGCCTTCGCCATGCCGCCATGCAATTGCGGAAACGCCCGCGCCATTGCCCGCGCCGCTGGCCTTATAAGGCGCATCGCCGGCGAGATAACCGGGCGGGGAATACCGAATTTGGTGCAGATTGCCACGCGATCCCGGCGGCCGGCGAAGAATTTTCCCAATATTCCCTCCGCCTCTCCATCGCCATAGGGAGGCGCGACGTCGTACCAGGTCACGCCGCGCTCGAACGCAAGACCGAGCGCCCGCAACCCTTGCGCCTCGGAAACCCGCGATCCAAGCGAGGCACAACCAAAGCCCAAGGCCGAGACGTCGCGGCCAAGGCCAGGACAGACGACAGTTCTCATGGGCCATCTCCCGCGTTCTCAGACGGCGACCGCCAGTGCCGGCATTTCGAAGACTAAAGCATGATGCGATCAAATTGAATCGCATCATGCTTTAGGCGTTTGATTTCGCAAGATCTTTTCGCGAAACCGGTTTCCAGATCATGCTCTTACGCGGCGGCGATAGGATCGGCAAGATGCCAAGCCAGGGCCCCTGTCGAACGAACCGGATTTGCTTTCGTCTACGAAGCAAGCACGCCGGCCGGCACAATATAGTATTGCGCGCCGTCATGCACCGCAATTTGCCGCAAAATGCGAGGCCGCCTAATAGCCCGTGACGATTGGTAAACAGCTCCCTTCCGGGGGTCCCTCGAATGCCAGCTGTTGCGCCCGGAGCCGTTCGACGAGGCTCAATTTCGAAGCGATCGCGTCGCGTATTCTGGCCCAATGCTCGCGCTCTGGACCTGCCCCCGCGACAGCGCGGTCAAGCAGGGCATAGGCGACGACGTAGTCCTGCGGAACGCCTTGGCCCTTGTCGTACATGAGCCCAAGCATGTACTGCGCCGCCGGAAACCCCTGTTGACTGGCGCAGCGGTACCATCCCGCCGCCACCATATAATTTTGCGGCACGCCCTGGCCATTGGCGAACATGTAGCCGAGATAGGTTTGCGCCCTTGCATCGCCGAGCGGGGCAAGATCCGTAAAGATGCGGGCCGCCGTAACGTAATCGTGGGCCGCGAACGCCCGGGTCCCGTCGCGCAGCCGGTCCGCGGCGGCGGGGTTCGAGAAAATAGCCAAGCAAACCAGCGCGCAGGGCAGGGCTCCAAGACGCCATCGGCGCGGCTTTCGCGCCTCCTGGCCGCGGTCTTGCGCGAAGGTAAGGGTCCCCATGGCCTGCTCCCTTAAAATTCGAGAAACATTGCGTTGAGCAGCCAGCAAAACCAAATTGCCGGCGCGAAAAAAAGCCCGAAAGGTAATTTCGCGGCCGCGCATAAAGGACGGCGCAGGACAAGCTGGCTCGCTAGGTAAAAGATCAGCGCCGCGAGCGCCGCGATTTCAATCGCAACCGGAATGAGCGACCAGTCGAGCCAGGCGCCGGCGACCGCGGCGAGCTTGACGTCGCCAAGACCAATTCCATGGCGATGGCGCAGCCGCACGTAGATTTCCCGCAGAGCGAAAAATGCAAGGGCCAGAACAAGTCCACGCAACGCGGCAACCACGATGTTTTCCGGCATGCTTCCCAAACTTTCGTTCGCCGCATTCGTCAAGGCAAGCAGGAAAGCGGCGACGGTCAGCTTGTCGGGGATCATGAACGCGCGGGCATCGGCAGCCGCGATGGCAAGCATGAGAAGTCCCAGAGCGCCGCCAAAGAGGCCCGATTTGCCAGGCGCGGCGATAAGGCTCGCGATCGCGATGGAGCACGCCAGGACGGCGAAAGCGGCGTATTTAATGATTAGCCCTCGCCACGACGCCCTGCCGCGCCCCGCCAAGGCGATGTCCATCTTGCCTCCCGTCAAGGCCGTTTTCAATCCGGCGCGGCGAAGCGGGGTCGAGCTCATTGAACCAGCCCAAGCGGGTACGGGGTTACGGCGCCCGGCGGGTGCGCCGTGCCAACTTTGTCGCCTCTTATCTTGGAACGGAGTTCCTCGGCGACGACCGAGGCGTCGACGCTGTCGCGAATGATCTGCGGCCGGATGAAGATGATGAGCTCCGTGCGATCGACCGTACTGTTGTTGGCGTTGGCGAAGGCTTCGCCGAGGATAGGAATTTGATCGAGAACCGGAACTCCGGAGCGCGACTTGCCATGTTCCTCCTGGATGAGGCCCGCGAGCAGGACGGTCTGGCCGTCTGGAACCATGAGCGAGCTCTTGACGTGGCGGTCTGTAAATTCAGGACACGGGGTCGCCTGTCCGACGCAATCGTTGGCCCCTTTCGCGCTGATCTGCTGGTCGATCTCGAGGTTAACATTGCCGTTGGCGTGGATGCGGGGCCGAAAGCTCAAAACAATGCCCGTACTCGTGTAGGAGACGGTGTTGGTAGTTGCTGTGATACCAATGTTACTGGTCAGCGTGCCTGTCGTGATCGGTACCTGCGAACCGACAACAAGGCTTGCCACCTGATTGTCGATTACGACCAGAGATGGATTCGAAAGGGTTTTGGTAGTGGTATATTGATTCAAGGCATTGATGATGACATGCGGACTAAGTCTGTTGCCAAGAATGAGGTTGAACCCTGCATTCGGCGCCGGCGGCGAGAGCCCCGACGTGCTCCCCACGGCTCCAATTTGGTTGCCAGCGACATTGAGGCTCCCCAGAAAGAACTGAACGCCATAATTAAGCGTGTTGTTGAGAAGGACTTCGGCAACGGTCACATCTATGGCCACCTGTGCTTGCGGACGGTCGAGCTGATTGAGCGCCCTTTCGATAATCCGGTAGTTTTCCGCGTTGGCATAGACCACGACCGTATTGTTCGAGACATCGGGCAGGATCCGGACCCCTGGCAGAAGCGCGCGCCCTCCGCCTGCGCCACCGCCGAAACCTCCGCCAAAGCCGGCCGTCTCGGACCCTTCGGCGCGCGACTCGGGCGTCCCCGCGCCGCCGCCCTGGCCCCCGCCGCCCAATCC
>QHBR01000228.1 GCA_003244015.1 Hyphomicrobiales bacterium
GTATTTTTCGAGATGCCCTAAAGCACGAATTTGCTTAACAGGATCATTTCGTTCACTAACGCATCCTCAGTCCGACGTTCCCATAAATTTAATGTCGGCATTCAATTGCGTTCTCTCGGATGAGATGCCGACTGGTGTATACGTTGCTTTTCGGAACGACGCTCGGAATAGATCGGCGTCTATAATTCACGCTTCCGACCTTAAACCAATGGCTTTCGATGAAATTGCATTCAAAGGAATTTACGGCCGCTTTGTTGCGAAGTATCGTCCAGATCGCGGATTTAGAATGAATCGGAATTACACTTTTACCGAACAACCATTCACTGGCGGACCTGTCCCATCTGGGGAAGCGATCGGGACAGCTTGTAACAGGATCAGTCAAATTATTGTGTACCCTGGTCTTGAGAACTAGTAGCGAATAAGAGTCTACTCGCATTGATAGTTTCATTATACCATAGCGGTACCGCTAATTCTATCAAGCAGAATATGGGAATTCTCGAATTTGTTAAAAATCGCCGTGATGTTTGTGTTATGTTGGCTGCTTTTCCTGGAAAATATCTAGAAACACCATATGGGAGTACGTTGCGTCTTATGCTCGCTGGGGCTCAGGTCTATCGAGATACGCAGCCACATGTACTCTACGTTGCATTGGCTTTAGCCCTCGCGCAAGGCAGGGGCGTGAAGGATGTATCTGACGCATTCTCAAAATTTGGCTTTCGACGGGAAGTTCCCACCTGATGTTGGAATCGGTCGAAATTAAGCTCCACCGCTTGCCTGGGGCTTCGGCCATCAGAAACACCATCGGCCCGTCCACTTGCCCTCGACGAGGTTAGCGGGCGTTTCGAACCCATTGCGGCGGCGGCGCATCGCGCCGCCTTTGCCGGCCCAGGCTCATAGGGATTGATCGGCCCAATCGAGCACAATCGAACCATGCCCCGGGAGCGAACCACTCATTTTCATTTAGGGTTTGCCGGTATCAACGGGTTGGTTCTTGTCTTGCCCTGAATGACGGTTGCCGTGGGACGAGTGACCGCCTTTGCGGCCGGCTTCCGAAGCGAGTTGGCGGTTTTGCGAAAAACTGCGCTTTTCATCGGGAACGCTCCGACCCCCCTTGCGCGCGATCTCGCGTAGTTTCTCCCCATCCATGGACGCAAAGCCCCGATTCTGGGTGCTGACATTCTTTCGCATGGTTCTGCCTCTGGTCATGTTATGTCCCGCT
This sequence comes from Hyphomicrobiales bacterium, assembly GCA_003244015.1. Taxonomy (GTDB): domain Bacteria; phylum Pseudomonadota; class Alphaproteobacteria; order Rhizobiales; family Beijerinckiaceae; genus Methylocapsa. Next base: position 1,220 of record QHBR01000228.1, read on the forward strand.
AACCGTTAAGTCTGACAACGGTTCCATAACTTCCAAAGCCAACCCAAAGCTGGTCGCGAGCAGCGCACTGCCCGGCAAAGACATCGAGGCCTTGCTTCTTGGGTACGTGCGCGGCGAGATGAGGGCGCGCAGGCAGCCGTGCCGGCCATCGCGATTTTTTCAAGGGGATCGCGATGCTGCCGCCTAACGGCACCGGTCAGAATTCCGGCAAAGAAAAAAAGCCCCAGCATCGATGCCAGGGCCCTTGCACCAAATTAGTCCTGCCTTCAGGCTGCGTGAAGGTTACCCGCCGCGGACTTGCCGGTTCGTTTGTCGGCAATGACTTCGTAGGCGATTTTCTGGCCTTCCTGCAGATTGCGCAATCCTGATTGTTCCACGGCGCTGATGTGGACGAACACGTCCTTGCCGCCGTCGTCTGGCTGTATGAAGCCGTATCCTTTGTCCGGATTAAACCACTTCACGGTTCCCGTAGTCATAGAGGCTATCCTTAGAGTCGTAGAGAAGAGAGGCGCCCAACCATGCGGACGCCGATGTTGCATCGATGTTTTGAGGAGGAGGTCGTCAGCAGACGCAAAAATGCGAGGCCAAGCCGTCGGCAAAAACACGACACGGTGCAATGTATGTTTTTACGATGCGCAAAACAAGGGGGTGCCTTCGGTTTTTAGCGCAAGTTCCAGCAAAGCCTAGCAGATTCACCGGACGAAACCGCGCTTGCGGACGGCATCGATCCTGCTTTTTGGCCAAATTTTGCTCAAAGCCTCTCGATCCGCGCAAGGGTAAACAGCCCAAAAGGCGGCAGTTTGCGGCGTTCCACGAGACGGACGCAAGGCGTGGAATTGATCCAATCGCCGAGAATCGACCACGCGAATTCCGGCTGCCAGCCGAGTTCGGCGCTGCATTTGGCGAGGGCGGATTCGATCCAGGCCATCGGGCCTTGGCCGCTGCCGACATGATTGACGAGGATGATCTCGCCGCCGGGCTTCACGACACGGGCCAGTTCATCGAGAGTAGCCTGCGGATCGGGCACGACCGTCAGAACGTAAGGCGCGACCGCCGCATCGAAATGGGCGTCTGGGAAAGCAAGGCGCGCCGCGTCCATCACCACAAGGCCCTCGACATTGCCTAAAGCCTTGGCGCCGACTCGCCATTGCGCACGCCGCAGCATCGGCTCGGAAAGGTCGATCCCGGTCAATCTCGTCCGCCGGTCGAATATGGGCAATTCGAGGCCGGTACCGACGCCGGCATCGAGCACATGCCCGCCAACGCGGTCGGCGGCCGCGGCTGCGGCTTTGCGTCCCGGCCGCAGGACGAGTTCGAAGACGAAATCGTAAACCGGGGCCCAGCGAGCGTAGGATTTCTTGACATGCTTATAGTCGAGAACGGCGAGATCGCCTGCGCACCCTGGCGCGGCGTCCAAGACTGGGGCGGCAATGATTTCCTCTTGCACGAGCGCTAACCTCCACGTTTCGCCGGTGCGATTTCCATTTCATGGACCCCCGCTCCGGTCGCTTGTTCTTGTGCTGCCACTGCCGCGCGCCACGCGGCCGGTTTTCCGCTCATAGCGGCAACGGCTCGGCCCGCGCGTAATTATTTTCCGCGACCGCCGCACAGGCCGGTTCCGCTGAAATAATGAAGCCACCGCCCAAAACGCGCGCGCGTGGCCGGTCCGACGCATAAAAGACGCAGGCTTGGCCAGGCGAGACGGCATCCTCGGCAGCGGCGAATTCGACGGCGGCCTCGCCCTGACCGATGCAAAGGAGGGCCTGAACCGGAGGCCGGGACGAGCGGATCTGCACGTAGAGTTCTTCTCCCTTGGCGTGATCCTCAAGCGTGCCTGGCCCTATCCAATTCAGCGCGCGCAAACGGACCCGGCGGGTCGCCAACGCTTCGCGCGGCCCGACGATGACGCGGGCCCGCGCGGCGTCCAGTTTGACGACAAAGAGCGGTGCGCTGGCGCCGAAGCCGCCAAGCCCCAGGCCACGCCTTTGGCCGACCGTGTAATGGATGACACCCGGGTGGCGCCCAAGCACCCGGCCGTCGATATGCACAATATCGCCGGGCAGCGCCGCGCCAGGCGTCAAGCGTTCGATGAGATCGCTGTATCTGCCGGTGGGCACGAAACAAATATCTTGGCTGTCGGCTTTATCGGCAACCGGCAGGCCGAACCGGCGGGCGAGGGCGCGGACTTGCGCCTTTTCCATATCGCCAAGAGGAAACCGCAACAATTGGAGGTGCGCCTTGGTCGTCGCGAACAGGAAATAGCTCTGATCGCGGGAAAGGTCATGGGCCCGGTAGAGCGCGCGATGGCCAGAGGCATCGAGCCGGGACGACACGTAATGGCCGGTCGCCAAGGCGGCGGCGCCGAGGTCTTGCGCCGTTTCCAGGAGATCGGCGAATTTGATTTCGTTATTGCAGGCGACGCACGGTATCGGCGTTTGCCCCGCCGCATAGCTTTGCGCGAACGGCGAGATGACCTTGCGCTTGAACCTCTCCTCGTAGTCAAGCACATAGTGAGGGATGCCGAGGCGGGCGGCGGTAAGACGCGCATCATGAATGTCCTGTCCGGCGCAACAGGATCCTTTGCGGTGAACCGCCGCGCCATGGTCGTAAAGCTGCAGCGTCACGCCGATGACATCGTAGCCTTGCTCCTTGAGCAATGCGGCCACGACCGAGGAGTCGACCCCGCCCGACATCGCGACGACCACGCGCGTCTGCGCCGCGGGCTTTTTGAAACCGAGACTATTGGGATCTTCAATCCCTCCCGGCGCGGGGTTTTCGTTCATGGCCGTCGCCCATCGCTCGATCAATTGGCCTGCAAGTGTCCATTTGCCGCGTACCGGAGCGATCCGGTACTCCGGTTCCAAGGCAATTGTCTCAGACCAGGAGCCGCTGCGCGACTCTCAGCGGCCAATCCGGCAGGCGCAAGCGCGAAACTTGGCGCTTGCTCTGTCGCCACGAGCACGAACCTGCCTTGCGCGGGGTTCCTATTTAATACCTCCCCAATCCCAAATGCAAATTCGCTCGACGGTCGCCGTCCCGAGCCACGCGCCGGGCTGTTTCCTTAACGTTATGCAAAGAAAGCGTCTCAATTAGAGACATAAAGCACCCAACATCGCGGTCGCGCCAAATAATAAAGGGCTTTGGAATGGAATTTCATTAGCAAAAGCGCAGCTTGGGTTTAGGCAAATCTTAAAACACCTCGCCTATTTTGTCTGCCAGCAAGTCAGTGTGGTAGGTGAGTTTCGACCATGGCCGAACCAAACCGTCTCAGGACGAAATATGTCATTGGGCCCGACGGCAGCCCCTTGACCGTCGCGGATCTGCCGTCTTCCACGACCAAGCGCTGGGTGATCCGGCGCAAGGCGGAAGTCGTGGCGGCGGTGCGTGGCGGCCTTTTGTCGCTGGACGAGGCGTGCAGCCGCTATACATTGACGGTCGATGAATTTCTGTCCTGGCAATTGTCGATCGACCAACACGGCCTTGCCGGGCTGCGCACGACCCGCAT